>NZ_JTKZ01000444.1:0-312 GCF_000799035.1 Delftia sp. ZNC0008 | reverse complement strand
CCGCGTCCTGTCGCAACAGGAGGTGCAGGCACTGCTGGACGGCGGGCAGGAAGCCGCGCTGCTGGACCTCATCGCCCAGGACGAGTCCGAGAAGGAACACAGCCTGCAGGCCGTGGCGCTGGAAAAGCTCATCCGCCTGCAGCGCGACCTGCTGGCGCTGCTCAACAACTTCGTCTCGTTCAGCAGCTTCTACCGGCGCGAGGGCGCGGCCTTCCAGGCCGGCACGCTCTACCTGGATGCGCGCAGCTGCGACCTGACCGTGGAAGTGAGCGACACGGCTGCCCATGCCGCGCTGGCCGGCCGCGCCAAGAC
>NZ_JTKZ01000774.1:0-409 GCF_000799035.1 Delftia sp. ZNC0008 | reverse complement strand
CCGCGTAGGCCTGCGCGGAGCATGACGACGAGGACCGCATCGACATCGAGGGCATGCGCCGGGAGGCCTTCGAGTACCCCAGCGGCATGGCCGGCGCACTGGCCTGCCAGGCGGCCCAGATCCTGGGCGGCGATGACGCGCACTGGGATCTGTTCGACGCCATCCAGCACGCCCACATGAGCGAGCACCGCAACATCGGCGACGCCGAAGTGCTGCTGGACATCGCCACGCGCACGGGCTTCGAGCGCAATGCCTTCGCGGGCTGCATGGAAGGCGCTCAGGCGCTGGAGCTGGTGCGCCAGGACCGCGCGCTGGCGCAGCGCATGGGCCTGCGCTCCATTCCCACGCTGATCGCGCCGGGCCTGCCTCCGCTGCAGACCCAGTCGCTGGCTGCGCTGCGCGAACGGCT
>NZ_JTKZ01000554.1:0-631 GCF_000799035.1 Delftia sp. ZNC0008 | reverse complement strand
CCCGCCTGCGGCGGACGGTGGCGCCGTGGACTGGCAGAAGCTGGCCTGCGCGCTGGCGCTGCGCGGCCGGCTGTCGGTGATCACGGGCGGCCCCGGCACCGGCAAGACCTATACCGCCGCTCGGCTGCTGGCCCTGCTGTTTGCCACGGCGCCCGATGCCGGCCAGTTGCGCGTGGCCCTGGCCGCCCCCACGGGCAAGGCGGCTGCGCGGCTGAAGCAATCGATCGACGGGGCCTTGCTGCAATTGCAGGGCAGCATGGGCGGCGAGATCGACCTGGCGGGCCTGGTGCAGCGCATGGCTGCGGCGCGCACCCTGCACTCCATGCTGGGCGCGCGGCCCGATACGCGGCACTGGGGATTCCATGCAGGGCGGCAGCTGGACGTGGACGTGCTCATCGTCGATGAGGCCTCCATGGTCCACCTGGAGATGATGGCGGCGCTGCTGGAGGCACTGCCGGCCGGCGCCCGCCTGGTGCTGCTGGGCGACAAGGACCAACTGGCTTCGGTGGAGGCGGGCGCCGTGCTGGGCGACCTGTGCCGCGATGCCCAGGCCGGGCGCTACCTGCCCGACACGCTGGACTACGCACTGCGCGTGGCGGGCCAGCGGCTGCCGCCGCAGTTCGCGGCGCCC
>NZ_JTKZ01000819.1:0-6504 GCF_000799035.1 Delftia sp. ZNC0008 | reverse complement strand
CGATGGTGTGCGTCAGCTGGGTGAGCTCTGGGCTGGTCGGCGCCTTGACCCAGCGGAAACGCGCTGAGCCGTGGGATTGCTCGACATACACACCGTCGAGAAACAGCATGTGGAAGTGAACATTCAGATTGAGCGCCGATCCAAAACGCTGGATCAGGGTGACCGCGCCCGTCTTGGCCACTTGGTGGGTATGGCCCGCTTTCTTGACCAGGTGCGTGGCAATGACGCGGTAAACGATGCCCAGCACCCACCCCATGATCTCGGGCCGGCTGGCAAACAGGAAACGCAGCTGAAACGGGAAGCTCAACACCCACTGACGCATGGGTTGTTCAGGCAGTACTTCATCAACCAGCAAGGCGGCACTTTCGGCCATCCGCCGCGCCCCACAGCTCGGGCAGAAACCGCGACGCTTACAGCTGAAAGCGACCAGGTGCTCGGCGTGGCAAGACTCGCAGCGAACCCGTAGAAAGCCATGCTCCAGCCGCCCGCATTGGAGAAATTCTTCAAATTCCCGTTGCACATAGCCCGGCAATTCCTTTCCCTGCTCTGCCATAAGCGCAGCGAATGCCGGGTAATACTCGTCAACGATCTGATAGAGAAGGGTTTGCTCGGGTCGGTGGCTCTGGTAACGACCAGTATCCCGATCCCGGCTGGCCGTCCTGGCCGCCACATGAGGCATGTTCCGCGTCCTTGCAATACTGTGTTTACATACAGTCTATCGCTTAGCGGAAAGTTCTTTTACCCTCAGCCGAAATGCCTGCCGTTGCTAGACATTGCCAGCCAGTGCCCGTCACTCCCACCGAAACGACATACGAGGAATTACAAGCCGCGTTCGATCACTTCAATGATGCGCTGTTCAACTCTGAGCTGCCGGTTTGCCTGATCACCCTACAGCGTGAAAAACAGACCTACGGCTATTTTTCCGCTGAACGGTTCGTGAGTCGGGACGGCGGCACCACTGACGAAATCGCCATGAACCCGGCTTACTTCGCAGTGTGCCCCCCGGAAGAAATCATGCAGACCCTGGTTCACGAAATGGCCCACCTGTGGCAGCACCACTTCGGCAAGCCAGGCCGAAGGGGCTACCACAACAAAGAGTGGGCCGAGCGCATGGAAGAAATCGGACTCATGCCATCTTCGACCGGAAAGCCTGGCGGGGCGAAGACTGGCGACAAGATGGGGTCGTTTGCGGGAGGGGGCGGAATCCTACGCTAAGGCTTTGGCCAGCGATATTCTCCGGTGAGATTGATGTGTTCCCATCCGAGCGGCGAAACATGGGCCAAGAGATCGGGCGATAGCAGCTTTCCATCGCGTTTCTGGTTTGCAACGACCTCGCCGAGCTTCATGGTGTTCCAGAAGATGATGATGGCGGCGAGCAGATTCATGCCGGCGATGCGGTAATGCTGGCCTTCGGCGGAACGGTCGCGGATTTCACCGCGGCGGTGGAAGCTGATTGCCCGCTTCAGCGCATGATGAGCTTCGCCTTTGTTGAGCCCGATCTGGGCACGCCGTTGGAGTTCGGCATCCAGAATCCAGTCGATCATGAACAGGGTGCGCTCGACGCGACCGACTTCCCGCAGGGCTGTCGCGAGCTCGTTCTGCCGCGGATAGGAGGCGAGTTTCCGCAGAATCTGGCTTGGCGCGACGGTCCCGGCAGCAATGGTGGCGGCGATGCGCAGGATGTCGGGCCAATTGCGCTCGATCATGGCTTGGTTGACCTTTCCGCCGATCAACGCTCGCAGGTGCGCCGGGGCGGCCGACGGATTGAACGCGTAGAGCCGTTTGGATGGCAGGTCGCGGATGCGCGGAGCGAACCGGTAGCCGAGAATGGCACATGCGGCAAAGACGTGATCGGTGAAGCCGCCCGTGTCGGTGAACTGCTCGCGGATATGGCGTCCAGCATCGTTCATCAGCAGGCCATCGAGGATGTAAGGCGCTTCGCTTGCCGTTGCAGGAATCACCTGGGTTGCGAACGGCGCATATTGGTCGGAGACGTGGCTATAGGCTTTCAGGCCCGGGGTATTGCCATATTTCGCGTTGACCAGGTTCATGGCCTCACCTTGCTCTGTAGCGACGAAGAACTGTCCGTCGCTCGAAGCCGACGTGCCCATGCCCCAGAACCGGGCCATGGGTAACGCTGCCTGTGCCTCGACCACCATGGCCAGCGCCCGGTCATAGGCTTCGCCCTCGACATGCCACCGTCCAATGCGGATCAATTCCCAGAAGGTGTGGGTGTTTGTCGCATCCGCCATTTTGCGCAAGCCGAGGTTGATCCCTTCCGCCAAGATAACGTTCATTAGCCCGATCCGGTCAGCGCAGGGTGCTCCTGTGCGCAGATGGGTGAACGCTTCGGTGAAGCCGGTCGCCGCATCCACCTCCAGCAGGAGATCGGTGATGCGCGTGGGCGGGATCTGCTTGTAGAGATCGAGCACCAGATCTTCGGCGCCTGTCGGCGCGGCGGCTTCGAGTTTCTCGATATGCAGAACGCCGTTTTCAATCGACCCGCCCGGGATCGTGCCTGCGCGAGCGGCACGGCCAAGCTCGCGCAACCGCATGTCGAGGCGAGCTTGCCGGTCTGCCAGCCATTCCTCCGGCCGCAATGGCACAGCGAGACGACCGCCTTCCGCGATGGATTGTGCCGGAACGAGTGCGTGTTTCAGATCGCCATAGCGCCGGGACCTAGTAAGCCAGACATCTCCGGAGCGGAACGCATCGCGCAGATGGAACAGCACCGCGATCTCCCATAGGCGAGCGTCGCCAGCCCTCTGGGCCCGAAGGTGGCGATGCCATTTCGAGCTGGGCCGCAAGAAGCTGGTCATCGCGGCATCGTTCAAACCGGTACGAAGGGCCGTCACCGCTTCCAGAAGCGGCAGTGCAACGGGCGCAGCTCGCAGATCGAGCAGGCGCAACATGCGTGGAGCGTATCGGCGGAAGCGGTGATAACCGTCGAGCACATGATTGAGCGGATCGTCGGCCATGGTGGCGGTCAGCCTGGTTGCCATTGCAACAAGGGTTTTTAAGCCGTCCCACCCTGACCCACTCGCGATGACATCGCCCAGCGGCTGGCCATCATCCTGTGCATCGACCAGGGCGCCCCCGATCTCGGCGAAGGATTTCAGGGTGTCACGCACCACCCCCGCTTCGTCTGCGACCTTTGCATGGCAAATACGCTCCGAAGCACGGTAGAGACGGCCGACGATCCGGTCGTGGGTTTCGACCACTGCGTCGGCCAACATCGCCTGCCATTCCGAGACGCAAACAGCCAAGATCGCAAGCCGCCTGTCCTCCGGGAGATCGCGCATGCCGTCGGCATAATACCGTTCACCCTGCCTGCGCAGACGAGTCACCCGATGGGCAGGAACGCCGGCAAGCAGATCCTCGGGGAGATCGATGCGTTGCAGATATTCGAGCCGGTCGAGCAGCCGGTTGGCCGACGAAGAGTTCGAGCCAGGCTCGAACTGGCGCAGCCACACAAAACGGGTCACCCGATCATCAGCCGTCTCCTCGAGCAATGCCAGCAACTGTTCTCGGATCGACATAGGCAGCCGACTGGCGATCCTCGTCTCGATGCGTCGCTCGGCATCGACGAGAGCCGCGGCACAAAGCCGCTCGATCGTGGATGTCGCGGGAAGGACAGTGCGGGTGCGTCGGCACTCGGCTACGAAGCGACGGGCGATATCCTCGTTCGACACCGCCATCTCGGCTTCTCGGAACAACCATTCCTTCAGCTCGCTCGCACCACGTCCGGAGAAGGTGCGGAAGCCGTAGAGCCCCCGTAACTCGGCAAGATGCTCGTGCCGTGTTTCCTCGCGGGCAGCATAGTCTACGAGATCGTCGGCACCCAGGCCAAGCTGCGCTCCGATAAATTCGATGACCTCTGCAGGGATCAGTTCGCCTGGAGCCAGCACCCGGCCGGGATAGCGCAGGACACACAATTGCAGGGCGAAGCCGAACCTGTTGTGAGCGCGCCGACGCAGCCTGATATGCCCAAGGTCTTCATCACTCAGCGTATAGTGCTTGAGCAAATCCGTCTGTGAAGTCGGCAAGCGCAACAGCGCGTCTTTCTGCCGATCGGTTAGAGTGACGCGACGCGGCATACATGTTCCTTTTTCAAAATCTGATAGCGTTCAAGACGCTTTGTTTATGAAGCTGGTTGAGATACATTTCCAGAGGTCAATGCAATCGTGGCCGAAGCGCCGCCTCAAACCAACGTTTGTGATACATGCTGATCGGATATGCCCGCGTCTCCAAAGCCGATGGCTCGCAGTCTCTCGACCTGCAGCACGACGCCTTGCGCGCCGCAGGTGTCGAACGGGACAATATCTATGATGATCTTGCTTCCGGCGGTCGTGATGATCGCCCTGGCTTGACTGCCTGCCTCAAGTCATTGCGTGACGGCGATGTGCTGGTGGTCTGGAAGCTCGATCGCCTCGGACGATCGCTTGCCCATCTGGTCAACACGGTGAAGGAGCTGTCAGACCGCAAGATCGGCCTGCGGGTTCTGACTGGAAAGGGCGCTCAGATCGACACCACGACTGCGTCCGGTCGCATGGTGTTCGGAATCTTCGCCACCTTGGCCGAGTTCGAGCGGGATCTGATCCGAGAGCGCACCATGGCGGGTCTCGCCTCCGCGAGAGCGCGCGGTCGCAAGGGCGGACGAAAATTCGCGCTCACCAAAGCTCAGGTGCGTCTCGCGCAAGCCGCCATGGCCCAGCGCGATACTTCAGTTTCCGATCTCTGCAAGGAACTCGGCATCGAGCGCGTCACTCTCTACCGATATGTCGGTCCCAAAGGCGAGCTCAGAGACCATGGAAAGCATGTTCTCGGACTTACGTAGCAACTCGTTTCTTTTCGCAGGTTGAGCCACCTCCGCGCTTCATCAGAAAACTGAAGGAACCTCCATTGAATCGAACTAATATTTTTTTTGGTGAATCGCATTCTGACTGGTTGCCTGTCAGAGGCGGAGAATCTGGTGATTTTGTTTTTCGACGTGGTGACGGGCATGCCTTCGCGAAAATCGCACCTGCTTCCCGCCGCGGTGAGCTCGCTGGAGAGCGTGACCGCCTCATTTGGCTCAAAGGTCGAGGTGTGGCTTGCCCCGAGGTGATCAACTGGCAGGAGGAACAGGAGGGTGCATGCTTGGTGATAACGGCAATTCCGGGAGTACCGGCGGCTGATCTGTCTGGAGCGGATTTGCTCAAAGCGTGGCCGTCAATGGGGCAGCAACTTGGCGCTGTTCACAGCCTATCGGTTGATCAATGTCCGTTTGAGCGCAGGCTGTCGCGAATGTTCGGACGCGCCGTTGATGTGGTGTCCCGCAATGCCGTCAATCCCGACTTCTTACCGGACGAGGACAAGAGTACGCCGCAGCTCGATCTTTTGGCTCGTGTCGAACGAGAGCTACCGGTGCGGCTCGACCAAGAGCGCACCGATATGGTTGTTTGCCATGGTGATCCCTGCATGCCGAACTTCATGGTGGACCCTAAAACTCTTCAATGCACGGGTCTGATCGACCTTGGGCGGCTCGGAACAGCAGATCGCTATGCCGATTTGGCACTCATGATTGCTAACGCCGAAGAGAACTGGGCAGCGCCAGATGAAGCAGAGCGCGCCTTCGCTGTCCTATTCAATGTATTGGGGATCGAAGCCCCCGACCGCGAACGCCTTGCCTTCTATCTGCGATTGGACCCTCTGACTTGGGGTTGATGTTCATGCCGCCTGTTTTTCCTGCTCATTGGCACGTTTCGCAACCTGTTCTCATTGCGGACACCTTTTCCAGCCTCGTTTGGAAAGTTTCATTGCCAGACGGGACTCCTGCAATCGTCAAGGGATTGAAACCTATAGAAGACATTGCTGATGAACTGCGCGGGGCCGACTATCTGGTATGGCGCAATGGGAGGGGAGCAGTCCGGTTGCTCGGTCGTGAGAACAATCTGATGTTGCTCGAATATGCCGGGGAGCGAATGCTCTCTCACATCGTTGCCGAGCACGGCGACTACCAGGCGACCGAAATTGCAGCGGAACTAATGGCGAAGCTGTATGCCGCATCTGAGGAACCCCTGCCTTCTGCCCTTCTCCCGATCCGGGATCGCTTTGCAGCTTTGTTTCAGCGGGCGCGCGATGATCAAAACGCAGGTTGTCAAACTGACTACGTCCACGCGGCGATTATAGCCGATCAAATGATGAGCAATGCCTCGGAACTGCGTGGGCTACATGGCGATCTGCATCATGAAAACATCATGTTCTCCAGTCGCGGCTGGCTGGTGATAGATCCCGTCGGTCTGGTCGGTGAAGTGGGCTTTGGCGCCGCCAATATGTTCTACGATCCGGCTGACAGAGACGACCTTTGTCTCGATCCTAGACGCATTGCACAGATGGCGGACGCATTCTCTCGTGCGCTGGACGTCGATCCGCGTCGCCTGCTCGACCAGGCGTACGCTTATGGGTGCCTTTCCGCAGCTTGGAACGCGGATGGAGAAGAGGAGCAACGCGATCTAGCTATCG
>NZ_JTKZ01000151.1:0-375 GCF_000799035.1 Delftia sp. ZNC0008 | reverse complement strand
CGTGCAATACAACGAAAGCGATTGCGACTTCGTCTCGCGATTGATGGAGCACGAAGGCATCTACTATTTCTTCGAGCACGCATCGGGCCGGCACACCCTGGTGCTGTGCGACGACATCATTGCCTCGCACGGCGCATTGCCCGGTGGTGAATCCATTCCCTTCTATCCCCCGGAAAAAGCCGCCGCAGGCGATCAGGAAAACATCCACGCCTGGCAGCTGGAGCAGGAAATCAAGCCGGGCCGCCATTACATCGACGACTACGACTTCAAAAAGCCCCGGGCCGAACTGTCCCACATGCGCCGCGATCCACCGGGCCATGCGCACGACGGCCATGAAACCTACGAATGGCCGGGCGGCTACACGGAGTACGGCGA
>NZ_JTKZ01000712.1:14959-15128 GCF_000799035.1 Delftia sp. ZNC0008 | reverse complement strand
CCTGGCCTGCGGCGGCGACGTGCATGTGCTGGTGGCGGGCGAGAATGCCGGCGCCGCTGCGCAGGCTGCGGCCCAGATCGCCGGCGTTGCCAAGGTCATCCACGCCGACGGCGCCAGCCTGAAGGACGGCCTGGCCGAGAACATCGCGGCGCAAGTGCTGGCGATTGCC
>NZ_JTKZ01000712.1:0-14949 GCF_000799035.1 Delftia sp. ZNC0008 | reverse complement strand
GCGCGTGGCCGCCAAGCTGGACGTGGCCCAGATCAGCGACATCACCAAGGTGGACAGCGCCGACACGTTCGAGCGCCCCATCTACGCAGGCAACGCCATTGCCACGGTGCAAAGCAGCGACAAGATCAAGGTCATCACCGTGCGCGGCACGGGCTTTGACGCAGCGGCCACCACGGGCGGCAGCGCCCAAGTGGAGCAGCTGGCGGCCGCTGGCGACAGCGGCAAGAGCAGCTTCGTGGGCCGTGAAGTGACCAAGAGCGACCGCCCCGAGCTGACGGCCGCCAAGATCATCGTCTCCGGCGGCCGCGCGCTGGGCAGCAGCGAGAAGTTCCAGGAAGTCATCACGCCCCTGGCTGACAAGCTGGGCGCCGCCATCGGCGCCAGCCGCGCAGCGGTGGACGCAGGCTATGCGCCCAATGACCTGCAGGTCGGCCAGACCGGCAAGATCGTGGCGCCCCAGCTGTACATTGCGGCCGGTATTTCCGGCGCCATCCAGCACTTGGCCGGCATGAAGGACTCCAAGGTGATCGTGGCGATCAACAAGGATCCCGAGGCACCGATCTTCTCGGTGGCCGACTACGGCCTGGAAGCCGACCTGTTCCAGGCCGTGCCCGAGCTGGTGCAGTCGCTGTAAGAATGCAAGGCGCCGCACCGGGAGGCGGTGCCAACGGGCCCGGTGAAGTATCCGGGCCCTGGCCAGAGCGGCACACAAGGCATGTGCCCCGGCCCCACCTGGTTCAGAGATGCAGGAGACAGACATGCAGATTTCCATTGGCCGCCGCAGCCTTGCGCTTGCGGCTGTTGTCTTTGTGGCCACCACGGGCGCCAGCGCACCGGCATGGGCCCAGGCCAGCGACTTTCCCACGCGCCCGATCACGCTGATCGTGCCCTTCCCCGCAGGCGGCTCCACCGACCGCCACATGCGCACCCTGGCCGACATCGCGGGCAAGCAGCTGGGCCAGGCCATCATCGTGGAGAACAAGCCCGGCGCGGGCGGCACGCTGGGCCCGGGCAACATGTCCCGCACGGCCAAGCCCGATGGCTACACCATCACCCAGTTCCCCATGTCCATGCTGCGCATGGCGCACATGCAGAAGACGGCCTGGAATCCGGTCACGGACTTCACCTACATCATCGGCGTCTCGGGCTACACCTTCGGCTTCACGGTGCGCTCGGACTCGCCCTACAAGAGCTTCAACGAATACATCGCCGCCGCGCGCAAGAGCCCCGGCAAGATCGAGTACGGCTCCACCGGCATAGGCTCCTCGCCCCACCTGCTGATGGAGGAGCTGGCCGAGAACGCCAAGGTCACGCTCAACCACGTGCCCTTCAAGGGCAACGCCGACTTGCAGCAGGCCCTGCTGGGCGGCCACGTGGCCGCGCAAAGCGATGCCTCGGGCTGGGACACCTATGTGGATGGCGGCCAGATGCGCCTGCTCATGACCTTCGGCGAAAAGCGCACCCAGCGCTGGCCCGACGTGCCCACGGCCAAGGAACTGGGCTATGGCGTGGTCTCCACCTCGCCCTACGGACTGGCCGGCCCCAAGGGCATGGACCCGGCCGTGGTGCGCAAGCTGCACGACGCCTTCAAGAAGGCCATGGATGACCCGCGCCACATCGAGGTGCTCAAGCAGCTGAACCAGGACGCCTGGTACCGCTCCGGCGCCGACTATGCGCAATGGGTGCGCGAGGCCTATGCCAAGGACAAGGTCCTGATCGACCGCCTGGGCCTGGCCGCCAAGTAGGCCTGTCCTCCAATGCGCCCGCAGGGCCAGGGGGCTGGCGGGCGCAGTCCGCTTGAGATTCGTGAATTCGTGAAACGGAGTCCCTCATGACTGTCTCCCTGCCTTCGCCCGATGCGCCCTTCACCACGCTGGCCGAACTGATCCGCAGCCACGCGCGCCAGCAGCCGGTCCATGCCGCGCTGCGCGACGACCAGCAGACGCTGAGCTACGCGCAGCTCGACGCCCTCATGGACCGCGTGGCCGCCGCGCTGCAGCGCGACGGCGTGCAGCCTGGCCAGGCGATTGCCATCTGCGCGTTGAACTCGGTGCGCTATGCCGCGCTGTTCCTGGGCGCCCTGCGCGCGGGCGTGGTGGTTGCGCCGCTGGCGCCGTCCTCCACGGCCGACAGCCTGGCCTCCATGCTGCGCGATGCCCAGGCGCGCCACCTGTTCCTCGACAAGGCGGCCCAGGACCTGGTGCCTGCCGACAGCGCCCTGCAATGCATCTCGCTGGACGGCGCCGCGCCCGGCCGTGCCTTTGACGACTGGCTGGCGCCCGAAGGCGCGCAGCCCGCGCCCGTGAGCGTGGAGCCGGCCGCGCCGTTCAACATCATCTATTCCTCGGGCACCACGGGCACCCCCAAGGGCATCGTGCAGTCGCACGGCATGCGCTGGGCCCACATCAACCGGGGCAGCGTCTACGGCTATGGCCCCGATGGCACGACGCTGCTGGCCACGCCGCTGTACTCCAACACCACGCTGGTGGTGTTCTTCCCCACGCTGGGCAGCGGCGGCTGCGTGGTACTGATGCCCAAATTCGACGCGGCCCGCTACCTGCAGCTGGCCCAGCAGCACCGCGTCACCCACACCATGCTGGTGCCCGTGCAGTACCAGCGCATCATGGCGCTGCCGCAGTTCGGCGAGCATGACCTGTCCAGCTTCCGCGCCAAGTTCTGCACCAGCGCGCCGTTCCGGGCCGAGCTCAAGGCCGACGTGGTGGCGCGCTGGCCCGGCAGCCTGACCGAGTTCTACGGCATGACCGAAGGCGGCGGCACCTGCATCCTCGAAGCCCATCTGCACCCGGACAAGCTGCATACCGTGGGCAGGCCCGCCGAGGGCCATGACATCCGCCTCATCGACGAGGACGGCCGCGAGGTCGCCCCGGGCGAGGATGGCGAGGTCGTGGGCCACTCTGCCAGCATGATGACCGGCTACCACGGCCAGCCCGCCAAGACGCGCGAAGCCGAATGGTTCGACCCCACGGGCAAGCGCTTCATCCGCACGGGCGACGTGGGCCGCTTCGATGCCGATGGATTCCTCACCCTGTTCGACCGCCGCAAGGACATGATCATCAGCGGCGGCTTCAACATCTACCCCAGCGACCTGGAAACCCAGCTGCGCGCCCACCCGGCCGTGGACGACGTGGCCGTGGTCGGCGTGCCTTCCGAGCAATGGGGCGAGACGCCCGTGGCCTACGTGGTGTCGCGCGCGGGGCAGCCGGCCCTGCCCGAGGACATCATGGGCTGGTACAACCAGCGGGCCGGCAAGACCCAGCGCCTGGCGGACCTGCGCTTCATTGCCGAGCTGCCGCGCAGCGCCATCGGCAAGGTGCTCAAGCGCGAGCTGCGCGACCAGTACGCGACGGGGCGCTGAACCGGCGGATGCTTTCTCCAAACGATGTCCACCAAGAGGTACACCCCATGAGCAACGACACCACGATGTCCGAGGTCCGCCGCCAGGTGACGGCCGAGGAATGGCAGACCCGCATCGAGCTGGCCGCCGCCTACCGGCTGGTCGCCCACTTCGGCTGGGACGACCTGATCTTCACCCACATCTCGGCGCGCGTGCCGGGCCAGCCCGACCAGTTCCTGATCAACCCCTACGGCATGCTGTTCGACGAGATCACCGCGTCCAGCCTGGTCAAGGTGGACCACGAGGGCCGGCCGCTGATGGAGACCGAGTACGACGTCAACCCGGCCGGCTTCGTCATCCACAGCGCTATCCACGACGGCCGCCCCGAGGTGCAGTGCGTGCTGCACACGCACACGCGCTACGGCGTGGCCGTCTCGGCGCAGAAGGAGGGGCTGCTGCCCATCTCGCAGCAGTCCATCTTCCCGCTGGCGCGCCTGGCCTACCACGACTACGAAGGCGTGGCCCTGCGCGACGACGAGAAGCCGCGCCTGGTCGATGACCTGGGCGCCAGCAACTTCCTCATCCTGCGCAACCATGGCCTGCTGACCTGCGGCCGCAACGTGGCCGAGGCCGTGCTGGCCATGTACACGCTGGAGTCGGCCTGCCGCATCCAGATCCTGGCGCAGTCGGGCGGCGGCGAGCTCACGCGCATTCCGCAGGACATCATTGCCGACGCGGTCAACCAGTCGCGCCAGGTCACCAAGGGCAAGGGCGCAGGCCTGGCCTGGCCCGGCCTGCTGCGCCGCCTGGACCGCATAGACCCTTCTTACAAGGACTGAAGGAAACCATGGGAATTCTGGTCAACATCCATCCGAGCATGGGCGCGCCCATCGTCGACTCGCTGCGCGCGCTGGCGCCCGGTGTGCAGGTCTGGGGCCACCGCGAGGAGGCGCCGGCCGATGCGGTCGAGGCCATGCTCGCCTGGAGCCTCAAGCCGGGCGTGCTGCCGGCCTATCCGGGCCTGAAGCTGCTATGCGCGCCCAGCGCGGGCGTGGACAAGCTGCTGGCCGTGCCCGACCTGCCGGCTGGCCTGCCCGTGGCGCGCACCGTCGATCCGCAGCAGCATGTGGAGATCGCCCAGTACGTGGTCGGTACCGCGCTGCGCCACACGCGCGAGCTGGACCTGTTCGCGCGCCAGCAGCAGGCCGGCGACTGGCTGCGCCGCCCCGTGCGCGCCAGCGCAGACTGCCGCGTGGGCATCCTGGGCCTGGGCGAGGTCGGCCGCTTCGTGGCCGGCGCCATGCAGGCCATCGGCTACCCCGTCGCAGGCTGGAGCCGCAGCGCCAAGAGCATTGCAGGCCTGGCCACGCACAGCGGTGCCGAAGGTCTGAAGCAACTGCTGTCCACCAGCGACATCCTGGTCTGCGCCTTGCCGCTCACGCCCGAGACGCGCGACCTGCTGGACCGCCGCACCCTGTCCCTGCTGCCGCGCGGCGCCTACTTCATCAACGTGGGGCGCGGCGAGCAGGTGGTGGAAGACGACCTGCTGGTCCTGCTCGACGAAGGCCACCTGGCCGGCGCCGCGCTGGACGTGCTGCGCGACGAGCCGCCCCAGCCCGGCAACAAGGTCTGGGGCCATCCCAAGGCCTTTGTCACGCCGCACATCGCGGCCCAGGCCTCGGCCGACACCGTGGCGCGCCAGTGCCTGGAGAACCTGCGCCGCCTGCGCGCGGGCGAGCCGCTGCTCAACCTTGTGGATGTGGCGCGGGGGTACTGAGCCTTGTTTTCCATCCGACGCTGCGCTGTTGCGTGGCGTTTTTTCATCGCCGGGCCGCCCCAAGATGAAAAGCGGCCCCCTTGGGGGGCAGCGGACCTTGCGCAGCAAGGGTAGCGTGGGGGCCATTTTTCAACTTAGAAGAATCCAGAGACACCATGCCTTCGACTTCCCGCCGCGGCTTTTTGCAATCGACCGCTGCCGCCGCTGCAGCAGCCACCACCGTGCTGGCCCCCTCGGCCTGGGCCCAGAGCCCCTGGCCCTCCAAGCCCATCCGCATCATCGTTCCGTACACGGCAGGCGGCTTCACCGACCAGATGGCGCGCCTGCTGCAGGTCGGCCTGCAAAAGGCCCTGGGCCAGCCCGTCATCGTGGAGAACAAGCCTGGCGCCAACAGCATCATCGGCGTGGACCAGATCGCCAAGGCCGCGCCGGACGGGCACACCTTCGGCGTGGTCATCGCGGCCTATGCGGCCAACACCACGCTCTATCCCAAGCTGCCCTACAACCCGAAGAAGGACCTGGTCGGCGTCTCGCTCATGGGCGTCTCGCCCCTGGTCGCTGCCGTGGCCATGAACGCGCCCTTCAAGACCACGCCCGAGCTGATCGCCTATGCCAAGGCCAATCCGGGCAAGGTGGGCTTCGGCTCCTCGGGCAGCGGCTCCAGCGCCCACCTGACCACCGAGCTGATGAAGCTGCTCACCAGGACGGACATGGTCCACGTGCCCTACAAGGGCGCCGCGCCCGCGCTGGCCGACCTCATGGGCGGCCAGATCCCGCTGTTCCTGGACCCGCCGCCCAACCTCATCCAGCCCGCCAAGGCCGGCCGCATCCGCCTCATCGGCGTGGCCAGCGACAAGCGCCTGGCCGCGCTGCCCGACGTGCCCACCTTCGTGGAGCAGGGCTACGACGGCCTGCTGGGCAGCACCTGGGCGGCCATGATCGCGCCGGCCGGCGTGCCGCGCGAGATCGTGCAGCGCATGTCCGCCGAGGTGTCGCGCATCATCCGCAGTGCCGAGGTGTCGCAGCGGCTGGAGCAGGTGATGGGGACGTTTGCGGAGGGGTCCACGCCTGAGGAGTGCGATCGGTTCATTGCTGCCGAGACGGAGAAGTGGGGGAGGGTGATTCGGGAGGCGAAGGTGACGGTGGATTAGGTTTTTCTTGTTCTCGGGTCTGTTTTTGTCCCTGTCCCGTGCCTGCTCGTCCAGCTCCATCCGTCAGGCCTGGGTGACCTTGATGCCATGCCGATACATCTGTGTGGCATTGTCCTATGTGCTACCTTGTACGTACCCTGTAACACATGAGAGCCCGCGCCATGAGCGAAGCAACTTTCACCTTCCGGGTCGATGAGGTCCTGAAAAACGACTTTGCCACCGCCGCCAAAGCCTGCGACCGCACGGGTGCGCAGCTGCTGCGCGACTTCATGCGCTCATATGTGCAACAGCAGGAACAGACTGCGGCACATGACGCATGGTTGCGCGCGCAAGTGCAGGTCGGCATCGACGCGGCCAACGCGGGCGAGGTGCTGTCTGCCGATGAAGTGGAAGCAGAAGCACGGGCATGGCGGGCCGAAATGCGCAGGAAGATTTCCGCGCCGTGAAGCTGGTATGGACACGTCCAGCAGCCGCCGACAGGCGGGAGATCCGTGCCTACATCGCTCAAGACAATCCGTCCGCTGCGCTGGCCCTTGACGAGCGGTTTTCCGAAATAGCGGGGCATTTGATCGACCATCCCCTGCTTGGCCGAGTCGGGCGCGTCGCCGGCACGCGCGAACTGGTGGTGCATCCCAGCTACATCCTGGTCTATGACGTGATCGCCGACAGCGTGCGTGTGCTGCGCGTCCTGCATGCGGCCCGCCAGTGGCCGCCGCAGCGGACATAGCCGTATCCCGGACGGGGAGATCCGGTACGCGCATGGATCGACGCGACGCAGGAGTCGATGGTCGATGCCCATCGCGAAGCGGTGTTCAAACGTCTATGCCCGTAGCGCTCCCGTCCAGGGCATCGACCCTCCACCGCCTCCTGGGCGCCCTCAACGCATGCCTTTCCCGATAGGCCGCAGGCGCCATCCCCACATACCGCAAGAACACCCGCCGAAACGCCGAGGCATCCCCATACCCGCAGGCCAGCGCCACGGACGGCACGCTCTCCAGCGTGATCTCCAGCAGCACCCGGGCCCGTGCGCAGCGCAGGCGGTGCAGGTGGTCCAGCGGGCTGTGGCCCAGCTCCTGCTGGAAGTGGCGCAGCAGGGTGCGCGGGCTGGTGGATGCCGCGTGCGCGAGGGCCTGCAGGTCATAGGGCTGCTCCACGCGTGCCTCCAGCCAGGCGATGGCATGGGCCAGCACGCTGTTGCGCGTGGCGGGAATGCGGCGGTCCTGCAGGGCGGCGCGGGTGGCGCGTTCGCGCTGGGCATCGGGCTGCAGCACGGCGGCCAGCGCTGCGGCCAGGTCGTCGCCGAAGGCATGGCGTGTGAGCGCGACGGCCATGGGTGCCAGGGCCTCGGGGTGGGAGGCGCTGAGCCAGGGCCTGTCGTCCACGAAGGGCTGGCCCTCGGCCAGTTCGATGCCCGGGAAGTCCAGGCCGAAGCCACCCATGAAATACCAGGGCAGGGCCACAAGCCGGCCCTGGCAGCGGCCGCCCGCTGCCGCAAACCAGGCGGCGCTGCCCAGCGTGCAGACGGCCAGGCCCTGGTCGAAGGCCGTGGTGATGCGGCGCACGAGGGCCGGATGCGCGGCGACGATGTCGCGGATGGAGGGAATGTCAGGGCAGTGCAGCGCGCTCACGAAGACGGCCTGCGCGGGCCCTTCTGCTGCCGCGCCTTCGTCCGCGTGCGGCATGGTGGGCAGGGGCCGGCCCTGGCCGTCGACCCAGCGCCAGCCAAAGCGCGGTGCGCGCCGGCCCAGGCGCAGGCTGGCGACCAGGTTGGCGCTGCGCAGCATCTCCACCAGGTGCGCGGCGTGGCCGATGGCGCTGTGCTCCAGGCAGGGCAGCTCGATGACAAAGGTCCGGGGCATGGCGGTTCTGGCTCCTCGAATGGCGATTTTGACGTGCCCGTCATACGTGCTTCACTTTTAGCATGGCTGCTTGTGCCACTTTCCAGGACCACGAAGATGCTCCACACCAGCGCCGAGACAAAGCCTTCCTCCTTCCCGCGCACAGGCCTGCGCTCCATCGCCCTGGCCGGGCTGCTGGCCTGCGGCCTGCCACTGGCGGCCAGCGCCCAGGGGCTCGATGCACAGGGCCTGGCGGCCCTGGATGCCGCCATCCAGCCGCTGGCGCCCAAGATGGTGGAGTGGCGCCGCGACATCCACCAGCACCCCGAACTGTCGGGGCAGGAAGAACGCACGGCCAAGGTGGTGGCCGATCACCTGCGCCGCCTGGGCATGGAGGTGCAGATCGGCGTGGGCGGCACGGGCGTGGTGGGCGTGCTGCGCGGCGGCCAGCCGGGCAAGACCGTGGCGCTGCGTGCCGACATGGATGCGCTGCCCGTGGCCGAGAAGACCGGCCTGCCCTTTGCCTCCAAGGCCAAGGCCCAGTACATGGGCAAGGAGGTTTCGGTCATGCATGCCTGCGGGCACGATGCCCACGTGGCCATGCTCATGGGCGCGGCCGAGGCGCTGGCCGGCATGCGCGCCAAGCTGCCCGGCACGGTGAAGTTCATCTTCCAGCCCGCCGAGGAAGGAGCTCCCGTGGAGGCCGATGCCCACGGCCATGTGCCCAGCTTCGGCGCCAAGGCCATGGTGGAGGCCGGTGTGCTCAAGGACGTGCAGGCCATCTACGGCCTGCACATCACGTCCAACCTGCCGTCGGGCATGGTGGGCTACCGCAGCGGGCCGCTGATGGCGGGTTCGGACAGCCTGAGCATCCAGGTCGAGGGCCGGGGCGGCCATGGCTCGTCGCCGTGGAATGCGGTCGATCCCATCGTCGCGGCCAGCCAGGTGGTGCTGGGCCTGCAGACCGTGGTCAGCCGCCAGCTCAACATCAGCCTGGAGCCCGCCGTGCTGACGATCGGCTCCATCCATGGCGGTACGCGCTACAACATCATCCCGGACAACGTGGAGATGCAGGGAACGCTGCGCACCTTCGACGAGGACATGCGCCAGGAGGCACACAAGCGCATCACCGCCACGGCCGAGCAGATCGCGGCCTCCAGCGGCGCCAAGGCCAAGGTGCGTTTCGGTCCCGTGGCCTATCCGGTGACCACCAACCCCGCCGCGCTGACCGAGGCCTCGCTGCCCGCGCTCAAGCTGGCCATGGGCGGCAAGGCCATGGTGATTCCCAAGGTCAGCGGCTCCGAGGATTTCTCGGAATTCCAGAAGGTGGTTCCGGGCTTCTTCTACTTCCTGGGCGCGCCGCCGGCAGGCCAGGATTTCGCGAAGGCGCCGTCCAACCACTCGCCGCTGTTCGATATCGACGAGAAGCAACTGCCCACGGGTGCGCGCTCACTGGCCGCGCTGGCCGTGGACTATCTGCAGCGCAACCCATAGTTATTCGACTCGCCCTGAGCGGCGGAAGCCGCTTCCCGTTGCACGGTGCCCCTGGCTTGAGATCGAGTCCGTGCGAACCGCGTCGGCTTTATTTGGCGCTGGCGATTGCCGATGGGCCTTTCCACCACCGGGCGATGGCAAGGCGGAACGGCAGCAGCAGTGCCACGCCCAGCACCAGCTTCACGCCCAGGTCGCCCAGGGCCCAGGTCACCCAGGGCTCGGCGGCGCCCGCGAAGGCGATGCTCCAGAACAGGAAGGTGTCCAGGCAGGCGGCCAGCAGCGTGGCCACCAGGGGGGCACGCCACCAGCGGCCCGCACGCAGGCGGTGGAACACGCCGATGTCCAGCCACTGCGAGGCAATGAAGGCTGCGCCCGAGGCCAGCGCGATGCGCGGCGGCGCCAGCACCAGCGAGGCGGCCACGGCCACGGCAAAGCCCACCCAGGCCACGCGCCGGGCCTGCTGCGGGCCGAAGCTGCGGTTGACCAGCTCGCTCACCAGGAAGGCGAACGGATAGGTGATGGCGCCCCAGGTCAGCCAGTCGTTGATGGCGTACTGCACCAGGATGTTGGACGACAGCACCACCACGCCCATGGCCGCAATGGCGGCCAGCAGCTGGGCGCGCGAGGGGGCGGCGAAACGGGGCGGACGCGGTGTCATGCTGCGCCACCGGAGCCGCGTGCCCCCGACGAGGGCAGGGGCAGCCCGAGGATGGCGCAGGCCACGGCCTCGCCCACCTTGACGCCATCCACGCCGGCCGACAGGATGCCGCCCGCGTAGCTGGCGCCTTCGCCGGCCGGGTACAGGCCGCGCGTGTTCAGGCTGTGGAAGTCCGCGCCGCGCTCGATCTTCACGGGCGAGGAGGTGCGCGTTTCCACGCCGGTGAGCACGGCATCGTGCATGTCGTAGCCGCGGATCTTCTTGCCGAAGGCGGGCAGCGCCTCGCGCATGGCCTCGATGGCATAGGCCGGCAGCACGTGGTGCAGGTTGGTCAGCGTGATGCCGGGCTTGTAGGAGGGCTCGACCTCGCCCAGCGCGGCCGATTCCTTGCCCGCGATGAAGTCGCCCACCAGCTGGCCCGGCGCGTTGTAGTTGCGCCCGCCCAGCAGGTAGGCCTTGGTCTCCAGCTGGCGCTGCAGCACGATGCCCGACAGCGGGTGCAGCTCGCCGTCCTTGAGGTTTTCCACGCCATGGGTCTTGCCGTCGAAGGCCCAGGCAAAGCTTTTGGCATCGCGCGGGTAGTCGGAGGGGTCGATGGCGCAGACCATGCCGGCGTTGGCATTGCGCTCGGCGCGCGAGTACTGGCTCATGCCGTTGGTGACCACGCGCTCGGGCTCGCTGGTGGCCGCCACCACGGTGCCGCCCGGGCACATGCAAAAGCTGTAGACCGCGCGCCCGTTGCTGGCGTGGTGCACCAGCTTGTAGTCGGCCGCACCCAGCAGCGGGTGGCCGGCATGCCTGCCCCAGCGCGCGCGGTCGATCACGCTTTGCGGATGCTCGATGCGAAAGCCCACCGAGAACGGCTTGGCTTCCATGTGCACGCCGCGCTCGTAGAACATGGCGAAGGTGTCGCGCGAGCTGTGGCCCAGGGCCATCACGGCATGGTCGGTCTCCAGCCACTGGCGCTCGCCGCTGTCCTGGTCCAGCACTTCCAGGGCGGTGAGACGGCGGTCCTTGCCCTCGCCTTCGATGCGCATGTCACACACGCGCTGGCCGAAGCGGATCTCGCCGCCCAGGCGGATGATCTCCTCGCGGATGCCCTCGACCACCTTCACCAGCTTGAAGGTGCCGATGTGCGGGTGCGCGGCATAGAGGATCTCGGGCGGCGCGCCGTGGGTGACGAACTCCTGCATCACCTTGCGGCCCAGGTGGCGCGGGTCCTTGATCTGGCTGTAGAGCTTGCCGTCGGAGAAGGTGCCTGCGCCGCCTTCGCCGAACTGCACATTGGACTCGGGCACCAGCTCGCGCTTGCGCCACAGGCCCCAGGTGTCCTGGGTGCGCTCGCGCACCGAGCGGCCGCGCTCGATCACGATGGGCCTGAAGCCCATCTGCGCCAGCACCAGGGCCGCAAAGATGCCGCAGGGCCCGAAGCCCACCACCACGGGCCGGCGCTGCAGGTCGGCAGGCGCCTGGCCCACGGCATGCCAGCGCATGTCGGGCGTGGGGTTCACATGGGCATGGCTGGAGAACTGCTCCAGCAGCGCGGTTTCCTGGCTCTCGTCGGCCAGCGTCAGGTCGACGATGTAGACGGCCAGCAGCTCGGACTTGCGCGCATCGAAGCTGCGCTTGTGCACATGCACGGAGGCAATGGCCTCCTCGGCAATGCCCAGCTGGCGCGCGGCCAGGGCGCGCAGCGGCTCCAGGGGCAGGTATTCGGTATGGCTGTCGGGGTTGTATTGCACCGCCGACAGGGGCAGTTTCAGTTCAGAGACGCGGATCATGGCTTGTACCTATCAAGCAGAGGGCCGGCGATGGTAAGCCAAAGTGGGCGACCGCACAGGCTGCGGGCCGCACAGCCTTGGGGTGTGCTCGGGTTCGGATTTTCCGCCAGATATTTCCGGTGCTGGTGCCGTCCCGATCCGGGCACGGACCTTGCATGCAGGGCCGGCCATCCGCGAACGGGGCCCTTCAGTCCCGCTCTGATGGGGTGGCTGCATCTGCGCGAAGTGGTGGTGGAACGGATGTAAGCTCGCGGCAAGCCTGCGGGCGGGTGCTGCCCCAGGTGAACAAGATCAACGCATTCCACGCACCACAAGGAGACATTTCATGAAGCAACCCCCTTCCAGGCAACGCCTGCCCGCATGGCAGTGGATCGGCCTTGCGGCCGCCACGCCGCTGTTCCTCGCATCGTGCGGCGGTGGTGGTGGCAATGGCGGATCGGGCCAGGACGACCTGGCGGCCTGCGCCATCACCTCGGGCGATGGCAGCGTGGTCGTGGGCTCGGGCCTGCCCGGTGATCCGGCCGCACCCGAACCCTCGTCGGGCTACCGCCTCGGCAAGAAGGCCCTGCACACCTCCAAGTACATGGTGGTCACGGCCAACCCGCTGGCGTCCAAGGCCGGTTGCGAGGTGCTCAAGTCCGGCGGCTCGGCCGTGGATGCGGCCGTGGCCGTGCAGATGGTGCTGGGCCTGGTGGAGCCGCAGTCCAGCGGCATCGGCGGTGGCGCCTTCATGCTCTACCGCGATGCGGCCACGGGCAAGGTCGTGGCCTATGACGGCCGCGAGACCGCGCCGGCTGCCGCCACGGAAAACTACCTGCGCTACGTGGACGACGCCACCGACCAGACCGCGCCCAAGCCTTCGGCGCGCTCCAGCGGCCGCTCCATCGGCACGCCGGGCGTGGTGCGCATGCTGGAACTCGCGCACAAGGACTACGGCAAGACCGCGTGGCCCCAGCTGTTCAATTCGGGCATCGACCTGGCCAGCAAGGGCTTTCCCATCAGCGGCCGCATGGCCGCCGCGCTGGAGGGCTCCAAGACGGAGCTGGCGCGCGATGCCGATGCCGCCAAGCTCTACTTCGATGCCCAGGGCAAGCCGCTGGCGCTGGGCGCCAAGTTCGTCAACCAGCCCTATGCCGACACGCTGCGCAGCATCGCCACGGGGGGTGCCGATGCCTTCTACCGTGGCGACCTGGCCCAGGCCATCGTCAGCAAGGTGGGCGTGACGCAGACCGTCTCGGACGGTGCGCCCATCACCCCCGGCAAGACCACGCTGCAGGACCTGGCCAGCTACGAGGCCAAGCGCCGCGAGGCCGTCTGCACCACCTACCGCGCGCGCTACATGGTCTGCAGCATGCCGCCGCCGTCGTCCGGCGGCATCGCCGTGGCCCAGGCCATGGGCATTCTGGAGAATTTCGACCTCAAGGCCTATGCGCCCACGGCCATCGATGGCGAGGGCGGCAAGCCCTCGGTGATGGGCGTGCACCTGGTCAGCGAAGCCCTGCGCCTGGCCTATGCCGACCGTGACAAGTACGTGGCCGACACCGACTTCGTGTCCCTGCCCGGCGGCTCGCCGGCCCTGATGCTGGACAAGAGCTACCTGCGCCAGCGCGCCGCCCTCATCTCCACGACCAAGAGCATGGGCACGGCCCAGGCAGGCAACTTTGGCACGCCTTCGCAGGGCGTGGTCGACGTCAAGGAGGCCGGCACCACGCACATGAGCATCGTCGATGCCAAGGGCAACGCACTGAGCATGACGACCACGGTGGAGTCCAGCATGGGGTCCTTTCACGTCACGCGCGGCTTCGTGCTCAACAACCAGCTGACCGACTTCGCGGCCATCCCCAGCACCGCCGACGGCCCGGTCGCCAACCGCGTGCAGCCGGGCAAGCGCCCGCGCAGCTCCATGGCGCCCACGCTGGTGTTCGACCTGAAGACCGACGGCACCGCCGGCGACTTCAAGATGGCCACGGGCTCGCCAGGCGGCAGCACCATCATCCAGTACGTGACCAAGACCCTGGTCGGCGCGCTGGACTGGGGTCTGGATGCGCAGCAGGCCACGTCGATGGTGGACTTCGGCGCGGCCAACAGCCCGACCACCAACGTGGGCGGCGAGCACCCCAACATCAACACGGCCAATGGCGGCAACGACGATCCGCTGGTCAGCGGCCTGCGTGCCCTGGGCCATGTGGTGTCCATCAGTGCGCAGTCCAGCGGCATCGGCACCATCTTGCGGGTGCAGCGCAATGGGCAGGCGCAGCTGGAAGGTGGGGCTGATCCACGCCGTGAAGGGCTTGTTTTGGGCGATACCGTTCGCTGATTTCGGTCTGATGATTGACTGAGGAAGGCGCTGCTGGCAGGGATGCTGGTGGCGCTTTTCTTTTATGGGGTCCATAGCCTGCCCCTGCCGGGTGGTTGTTTTTCGAGGCCGGGTTTCGGCCCGGCGGCCGACTCCCTTTCTTATCGCGCGATAAGAAAGGAAGCAAAGAAGCGCGCCCCGAACTGCCCACGACCCCTTCGCTTCGCTACGGGGCGACCTGCGGTGGGCGGGATGCGGGGTGTGCCGCAGAACTCACTCCTTGCGCCTGCGGCGCAATCCGTTCAAACAACTGCGGCAAGCTAGACAACGAAGCAGCCCTGTCCTTCGGCAGGGCTGCCACCCCGCATCCCGCCCAACGCAGGCGTGGGCAGAAGGGGGGAGGCTGGGGCAGCCAATAGCCAATAGCCAACAGCCAACAGCCGGCGCCATCGCTCCGCTCGGCTTCAAACCGGGGCCGAGCGAAGCGAAGGCCCGCACCACCTCCCGTATGTCAGCGCCTGCGGCGTGGTGGTTGCGGGGTTGCAGTCCTGCCGAAGGACAGGACTGCTTCGTGATCTGACTCGCTGCGGTTGTCTGAG
>NZ_JTKZ01000811.1:0-4067 GCF_000799035.1 Delftia sp. ZNC0008 | reverse complement strand
CTTCACCTGGTTGCGCTCGAAGGCGTCGATGGTGAAGAAATGCGCGCTTGTATTTCTATTGAAGAAGCGGAATACGGGATCCAGCCCTTGTTGCATTTGGGTGGATGCATAGAAGGCCACGTTTTCATACTGGAAGGCCGGATAGGTTGCAATCACCTGATCGCGCTCTTGTGCATTGGCTGTATAGAAATGCGCACCGGTGACCCGATTGAAGAAGCGATAGACGGGGGTACGTGTCTGGGAGGTGCCGGTAATCGGGTCTGCTGCAAGCCATTTCTGAACATTGGGAAACAGCAGATCGAAGCGTCCATAGATGGACATGCCGCCAGAGGCAGGGCAAGTCTGGTCGTCGCCGCCATAGAGGACCCCGGCCAAACGTCCTTCCACGAACATGCCCGAGCCGCTGCTGCCTCCTTGCGTCAGCCCTTGATCCCAGTTCACCAGGTTGAAGCCACCGCTGACATTGGCGCATTTCATCATCCCTTCGCTGGAAGGCTCGCATGAGACTGATCTGGAGACTGTGCCGAAACTGATTTTCTGCAGATCGCCTCGGGGATGGTGGATGCCCACCATGCTGGTGCCACCAGCCACTGTCTGGCTGGTCCAGCCTGCAAACACCGCACCGGCTGGGGGCGCATCGTTGAGGCGCAGCAGTGTGGAATCGTAGTCCGCCGTCGCATAGAGCAAGGTGGCACCGTTTCGCAGCACCCTGTTTGCGGATGACAACGTGCGACTGTTGCAGGAGGGCGTGCGATAGAACCAGGAGGTTTCCAGGGTGGAAGCCACTGTCTGGCTGCTGATGCAATGGTTGGCCGTAATGAAGTAAGGCGTGCCGGAAGCGGCCTTGTCATTGAGCAGCGTACCCGTGCACAAATAGCCCGCACCGTTCTTCACATAGAGCATGCGTGCTACGGCATTGCGTTGTGTGCTGTAGTTGTCGTAGCAGGTGGAGTCCAGATTGCAGGACAGGGACTCGTTGAGCTGGGCCGAGAACTGCATTTCGCTTTCCAGCGGAAGCGAAAGGTTCTCGTGGATATGCATCACGCGCGGGATGGCGATGCGCAGAGCGTCGGCGGGAATGCCGGGTGGCAGTTCGATCTCCAGCGTCACCTCGTCACCGCCAGTGTCCGGCGTCCACCAGGTGCGACCATCGGTGGTTTTGTCTCCCGCCTCCAGATTGGCCTGCAGACCCTGCAGCACGCGCTGGCCGGCGATCTCGTAGGCGCCCGCACGATGGTCACGCGCATAGACGCGCAGCAGCGCACTGCCTGGCAGTTGCTGCATCTCGACGCCCATGCGGATGCCGTAGGCGCCTTCCGAACGCAGGCTGACAGCGGCCACCAGGCCGCCCGAGGCCGTGGAGTGCCATTGCAACTGCGAGGCCAGCGCGTCGGTCGTGGCCGTCTGTGTGCTCAGTCGCTGCGCGCCCACCTGCATGGCGCCGTCCTGCGGGGCCGATGCGGCGTGGTACTCCTTCCATGCGCCCAGTTCCACGCGCAGTGGTGTGACCTCGGAAGGGGCGGCCAAGCTGCGAGATGCCAGAAATTCCCGAGGGGAGTTCAGAGGCTGGACATGGTGGTCCACGCTCATGGCGGGGTAGGCAGATTCCTGCCCCCATGCCAGCCCCAGGCTGCCTGCGAAGGCGAGCGCCAGCGCGACGCTGCGCAAACCCCTGCGCGCAGTGGTGTCGAAAAGATCGGTCATGAGCTCCCTCTCAACGGATTGGTGGATATTGCGAAACCCGGGCATTTTAGGTGTTGTGTGCGTGACAGCCCGGTGACGGCAGGGCCGTCCGGCGCTTCCTAGAATGGTCGCTGCGCTGCAGCGGCAGCCGGGTGCGGACACTGCGAGCGCCGTGCCTGCCCCACACATCTGCCCCCTGTCATCTACCAAGGATCTGATCCAGCATGAGCCACTCCTACTCCGACACCCAACTCCTGATCGACGGCCAATGGCAGGACGCCGCCAGCGGCAGGAAGATTCCCGTGCGCAATCCGGCCAGCGGCGAGGTCATCGGCCATGTGGCCCATGCCGACGTGGCCGACCTGGACCGTGCGCTGGCCGCCGCTCAGCGCGGCTTCGAGACCTGGCGCAAGGTCTCCGCCCATGAGCGCGGAGCCGCCATGCGCCGTGCCGCAGCCCTGCTCAAGGAGCGGGCCGACGAGATCGCTGCCCTGCTGACGCAGGAGCAGGGCAAGCCGCTGGCCGAGGCCAAGGGCGAGATCCTGGCCGGCGTGGGCATCATCGAATGGTTTGCCGACGAGGCGCTGCGCGTGTATGGCCGCATCGTGCCCTCGCGCCGTCCCGAGGTGCAGCAGCTGGTGATCAAGGAGCCCGTGGGTCCCGTGGCCGCCTTCACGCCCTGGAACTTCCCCGTCAACCAGATCGTGCGCAAGATCGGCGCGGCGCTGGCCACAGGCTGCTCCTTCCTGTGCAAGGCGCCCGAGGAAACGCCGGCCGCGCCTGCCGCCCTGTTCAAGTGCTTTGTCGATGCCGGCGTGCCCGCCGGGGTGGTGGGCCTGGTGTTCGGCGATCCGGCCCAGATTTCCTCCTACCTGATCGCCCATCCCGTGATCCGCAAGGTCACGTTCACGGGTTCCACGCCCGTGGGCAAGCAGCTGGCGGCGCTGGCCGGTCAGCACATGAAGCGCTCGACCATGGAGCTGGGCGGCCACGCGCCGGTCATCGTGGCCGAGGATGCCGATGTGGCGCTGGCCGTCAAGGCGGCGGGGGCGGCCAAGTTCCGCAATGCAGGCCAGGTCTGTATCTCGCCCACGCGCTTTCTGGTGCACAACAGCGTGCGCGAGGAGTTCACACGCGCCATGGTGGCGCATGCCGAAGGCCTCAAGGTCGGCGATGGCCTGGTGCAGGGCACGCAGATGGGCCCGCTGGCCAATCCGCGCCGCGTCACCGCACTGGCCCATTTCATCGAGGACGCGCAAAAGCAGGGCGCCAAGCTGCTCACGGGCGGCGGCTCCCTGGGCGACAAGGGCAACTACTTTGCACCCACGGTGCTGGGCGATGTGCCGCTGAGCGCCGAGATCTTCAACCAGGAGCCTTTCGGCCCCGTGGCTGCCATCCGCGGCTTCGACGATCTGGGCGATGCCATCGCCGAGGCCAACCGCCTGTCCTATGGCTTGGCCGCCTATGCGTTCACGCGCTCCATCAAGACCGCTCACCAGCTGGCGCAGCGGGTCGAGGCCGGCATGCTGTGGATCAACCAGCCGGCCGTGGCCTCGGCCGAGATGCCGTTCGGCGGCATCAAGGACTCGGGCTACGGCTCCGAAGGCGGACCCGAGGCGCTGGAGGCCTACCTGGTCTCCAAGGCCGTGTCCATTGCCGCCGTGTGATCATGGCCGGCTGAACGATGAACGGCCTCTGAGGGGGCCGTTTTTCATGGGTGCGGCTTGCGCGCGGGAATGCGGTAGATGACGGCCGCGTACTTGGGCCGCTGCTGCTGCTCCACGACGACTCCGCCCAATCCTTCGGCGATGCGCCGGCTGGCCGTGTTGGCCTCGGCCACCGGGTAGCTGAAGGACTGCGGGGCGAAGGTTTCTGCGGCCCAGGCGGCCAGGGCGGCAACGGCCTCGTGGCCATGGCCCTGGCCATGCGCGTCCTCGCGTATCCAGATGCCGAGTTCGGGCTCGGCATCGCGCGCGCGGTGCAGGCCCAGCAGGCCGGTGAATCGGCCTGACGCGCGCTCGCGCAGCGTGAAGTTGAAGTCCGTGCCGGCTGCGATCTCCCGCAACCATCCGCGCCAGACCGCCTCGAAATCGGCAGGCGCCGATGGCGGCTCGAAGGACAGGTAGCGCGTCAACGTGGGCGTGATGCAGGCAAAGGCCTCATCGGCATCGGCGGCAGTGAAGGGGCGCAGCGCCAGGCGCTGTGAGGTGATGGTGGTGTCGCTCCACGTCATGGATGCTTTCCTCGCAACAGGGGGACAGAGAGCGTGGGGCGCTGCCGGCCTGGGCCGGCCTTAGCCGTTCATTCTGGCATGGGTCCGTGCTTCAGCCGGCATTGCGGAAGAAGGCTTCGTGCTGCGCGATCTCATGCGCGGCATGACGCGG
>NZ_JTKZ01000822.1:0-322 GCF_000799035.1 Delftia sp. ZNC0008 | reverse complement strand
CCTGCACTGCTGTAGCCGTAGCGCACGAGCGTGATGGGGGTGGACAGGGGATGCAACGGGTCCTGCGTGAGGTCGACCCCGATGAGGCGCCAGCCATCGTCGGCGCCCCACAGTCCGTTCAGGCCCTGCGCGTCCTTGCCGCCGTGGATGCGCTGGTGCAGCAGGCGGTAGCGCCGGCCTGTGCCGTCGCTCAGCGAGACCAGGCGCCCTGCGGGCATGGTCTCTTTGCTGGCACTGTGGCCGGCCTCGGGTGTGGTGCCGTCGCTGTAGTGGTAGAGCTGGCGGCGCCCGAAGCGGTCGATCTGGGCCATGAGGCGCCAGG
>NZ_JTKZ01000613.1:0-788 GCF_000799035.1 Delftia sp. ZNC0008 | reverse complement strand
CCGCGTTCCATCAGGTAGGTGGCCATGGCGCGCACATCGGCTTCGGGCAACTGGGCCAGGCCGTGGATGACGGGCGCCATGGGGCCGGCCGCCACGCCATGGCGGGCCGAGAAGCCGGTGCGCAGGTATTGGTACAGCTCTTCGCGGCTCCAGGGCAGCTTGCCGCCGGCCAGTTGATTGAGCGCGGGCGCCGTCCAGCCTTCGGCCTCGCCGCCGCCCAGGTAGTGGATGCCGGTCTTTTCGGCACCCAGCGCATTGCGCGGCGAGTGGCAGGCCGCGCAGTGGCCCGCGCCTTCGACCAGGTAGGCGCCCCGGTTCCATTCGGCGCTGCGCGCGGGGTCGGCCTTGAACGGCGTGGCGTCGTGGAACAGCAGGTTCCAGCCCGCCATGGCCGGGCGCAGGTTGTAGGGGAAGGCCAGCTGCGTCTCGGGCGCCTTGGCCTTCACGGCGGGCTGGGACATCAGGTAGCCGTAGAGGGCCTGCAGGTCGCCATCGCTGAGCTTGGCGAAGGCCGTGTACGGGAAGGCCGGGTACAGCTGGCGCCCATCCTGGTGGATGCCGTGGCGCATGGCCCGCTCGAAGGCCGCGTAGGACCAGCGGCCGATGCCGGTTTCGTTGTCGGGCGTGATGTTGGTGGAGTAGATGGTGCCGAACGGCGTCTCCAGCCCGAAGCCGCCGGCATTGGCCGCGCCGCCCGGGGCCGTGTGGCAGACCACGCAGTCGCCCGCAGCCGCCACCAGGCGGCCGCGCTCCAGGGCCTGCGGCGAGTACAGGGACACATCGGGCCC
>NZ_JTKZ01000269.1:0-355 GCF_000799035.1 Delftia sp. ZNC0008 | reverse complement strand
CCGCGTTGGAGCAGGTCGTGGCACCCCGTGCCGCCGTGCTGGCCCAGGACATCCGTATCGCCGAAGGCGAACGTGTCGCCCTGCTGGGCGCCAGCGGCGCGGGCAAGACCACGCTGCTGTCCCTGATGGCCGGCGAGCTCCAGCCGCTGGCCGGCGCCGTGCGTGCCCGGCGCTGCACCTGGATGACGCAGCGCACCGAACTGTTCGAGGACAGCCTGCGCGACAACCTTTTGCTGGCCTGCCCCGAGGCCGCCGAGGACACGCTGTGGGCGGCGCTGGAAGTCGCCGGGCTGGCCGGCGATGTGCGCGCCATGGCGCAGGGCCTGGACACGCGGCTGGGCGAGGGCGGGCTGGG
>NZ_JTKZ01000001.1:0-489 GCF_000799035.1 Delftia sp. ZNC0008 | reverse complement strand
CTGGGCCTCGGTGGCCGCTGGCGGCAGCGCCATGGGCTGGTGGCGCCGGATGGAGGGCGGGACGATGGCGTCGATCAGCGCATCGCGCGATGCCGCGCCGATGGCGCTGAGCATGTGGGCCTCGTCTTCGGGCGCGATGCCGATATGGCGGGCCACGAATTCGGTGGCGTTCTCGAGGGCGGCAAGGGGCTGGGTGGAGGACATCAGCATGGAGGGACCTGTCTCAAAAGCTGAAAAGCGCCAGGGCGGGCCCTGGCGCCCGTCCTGGCCGGAAAGTGGCGTCAGTTGCTCTGGGCAAAGGCCGTGTAGGCGGCTTCGTCGAGCAGCGCGGCCAGCTGGCCTGCGTCGCTGAGCTTGACCTTGAAGAACCAGCCTTCGCCCAGCGGGTCGCTGTTGGCCAGGGAGGGGTCGTCGCGCAGGGCCTCGTTGACTTCGACGATCTCGCCGCTGACGGGCATGTAGACATCGGCGGCGGCCTTGACGGACTCG
>NZ_JTKZ01000661.1:0-7926 GCF_000799035.1 Delftia sp. ZNC0008 | reverse complement strand
CCGCGTGCCGTGCGCGCGGCCTGGGCCAGGGCCACGCTGGCCGGCGTACCGGACAGCGGCTGCAGGCGTGCGCCCATGGCCTCTACGCGCAGCCAGGCGCGCTCATGGTCGGGATGGGATTCGCGCCAGTGCTGCAGGCGCTGCACCAGCATCTCGCGCGTGCCGGCGCTGTGATCATCGGACTGCAGCTCCACCAGCCATTCGGCGGCCTGCTCGCGCACCGCAAGAGGAATGGGCAGGCTCATGCGCCGTCGTCGTCCAGAAAGCAGACTTGCACCACGGCCCGCGCGATATGGCGGCGCACGGTGGGCACGGAAAGGCCCAGTTCAGCCGCGATGTCGGCCTGCCTCATGCCGTCGATCTGCGACAGCAAAAAGGCCTGGCGCACGGGCAGTGGGAGCAGGGCCAGCAGGCGGTCCACCTCGACCAGGGTCTGCAGCACGATGGCGCGGTGCTCGGGGGACTGGGCCACGGCCTCGGGCATGAGGGCCAGGGCGTCCAGATAGGCCTGCTCCACGCAGCGCTTGCGGTAGAGGTTGGCGGCCAGACCCTGGGCAATGGTCATCAGCAGGGCACGCGGTTCGCGAATGGCCTGGATCTCGGCGCCGCTGCGGCCCAGCAGGCGCACATAGGTGTCCTGGGTCAGATCGGCCGCATCAAAGGCATTGCCCAGGCGCTTGCGCAGCCAGCCCAGCAGCCAGCCGTGGTGGTCGGAGTAGAGAGTGGCGACATCGGGAACAAGGGCGCGGTCGGCGGCGGGCATGGGAAAGCGGCACGAGTGAAGCAGGAGGAAAGGCACCGGGGCAATATGCAGCGGCAAACAAGAATGCTTCTTATTTTCATTGTATCCAAATCCTACATCGTCATTGCACCAACCTGCGCACCAACGCCTGAGTGCGGACGCTCGGCGCGAGCACCATCGTGGGCTGATGCCACCTTCGTTGAAACCAGTCGGAGCGACGGCATTGAGTCGACAGGAATCAGCGGTGCAGCGCGAAATGGGGCCTTCGAGGCGAGGCACGGCGCACCGAAGAATCGACTGGCCACTTCCAAACGGTGAAGCGGTCGTCCAACAATGGAAGCCTTCAACGGCAGGTGTTGGTCGTCCCTGTCACTCTCGCTTTGCACAGTGAAGGGCGTAGATCAGCCTGAGGCCATCGTTAGAAAGTCTGCAGTTGCCAACTGCTCCGCAGCGATTGCTGCTGCTCACGGCCACCTCGTGACCTATCAGTTGCAGCCACATGGTGGTCATCCAAGCTTCAGGGCTGGCGGCATCGCCAGATGCTTCGCTCCTCATCCGCACCCGACCTGGTGAAGCTCCCCTTTAGGACTGGCCCGTCATCGTGCCACGAAGGCGGAGCTTTTCTCCCTCTGACCACAGAGGTCACCAGACGAGGCCTCGGTCTCGTTCGCGCCTGATCAAGGGCAGTCAGTCTGCACGGCTGGCTGATCTTGGGTGCGCTCAGCACCACGGCCAGGGCGCCTTCGATGCGACGTTAGGTCACAGCCCGCAAGGCTGCATGGTGATTCAGCGACAGCCTTTCGCCGGAAGTTCTGTGTGCTCCTGCAGGCCGCGCTTCGCCGCTGGCCAGCGCGGGCGCGCCCCGAAAAAACTAAAGATCAGTGGCGTTCCGCACTCCGCGCCGGATGTGCCGTCTTGCGGCACATCCGGCCCTACCCCTTGAAACCTGGCCGAATTGCCTTATTATTAGCACTCGTTGGGTATGAGTGCTAACAATCCTCTGTCCCACATTGCTTCGAATGCCGGCCCGCCGGGCCGGCAAGTCTTTGTTTCAACTTTGTTGATGATTTAGGAGTTGGTATGAACCTGCGTCCCCTGCACGATCGCGTGATCGTCAAGCGCCTCGAAAACGAAACCAAGACGGCTTCGGGCATCGTGATCCCCGACAACGCCGCCGAGAAGCCCGACCAGGGCGAAGTGCTGGCAGTGGGTCCCGGCAAGAAGAACGACAAGGGTGAAGTGATCGCCCTGAACGTGAAGGTCGGCGACCGCGTTCTGTTCGGCAAGTACAGCGGCCAGACCGTCAAGGTCCATGGCGACGAACTGCTGGTGATGAAGGAAGACGACCTGTTCGCGGTCGTCGAAAAGTAATCCACGCGCTTCGAAACCGCACTTTCCAACTGAATCCGGAGAATTGAAATGGCAGCAAAAGACGTAGTTTTCGGCGGCGAAGCACGCGCCCGCATGGTTGAAGGCGTGAACATCCTGGCCAACGCGGTCAAGGTCACGCTGGGCCCCAAGGGCCGCAACGTGGTGCTGGAGCGCTCCTTCGGCGCCCCCACCGTGACCAAGGACGGCGTGTCGGTCGCCAAGGAAGTGGAACTCAAGGACAAGCTGCAGAACATGGGCGCCCAGCTCGTGAAGGAAGTGGCCTCCAAGACCAACGACATCGCCGGTGACGGCACGACCACCGCCACCGTGCTGGCACAGGCCATCGTCCGCGAAGGCATCAAGTACGTGGCCGCCGGCCTGAACCCCATGGACCTCAAGCGCGGCATCGACAAGGCTGTCGCCGCCCTGGTGGAAGAGCTGAAGAAGCAATCCAAGGCCACCACCACCTCCAAGGAAATCGCCCAGGTCGGCTCGATCTCCGCCAACTCCGACGAATCCGTGGGCAGCATCATTGCCGAAGCCATGGACAAGGTCGGCAAGGAAGGCGTGATCACCGTTGAAGAAGGCAAGTCGCTGGCCAACGAACTCGACGTCGTCGAGGGCATGCAGTTCGACCGCGGCTACCTGTCGCCCTACTTCATCAACAACCCCGAAAAGCAGGTTGCCCTGCTGGACAACCCCTTCGTGCTGCTGTTCGACAAGAAGATCAGCAACATCCGCGACCTACTGCCCACGCTGGAAGCCGTGGCAAAGGCCGGCCGTCCCCTGCTGATCATTGCAGAAGACGTCGAAGGCGAAGCCCTGGCAACGCTGGTGGTCAACACCATCCGCGGCATCCTGAAGGTTGTGGCTGTCAAGGCTCCTGGCTTCGGCGACCGCCGCAAGGCCATGCTGGAAGACATCGCCATCCTGACGGGCGGCAAGGTCATCGCTGAAGAAGTGGGCCTGGCGCTGGACAAGGTGACCCTGGAAGACCTGGGCCAGGCAGTGCGCATCGAAATCGGCAAGGAAAACACCACCATCATCGACGGTGCTGGCCAAGCTGCTGAAATCGAAGCCCGCGTCAAGCAGATCCGCATCCAGATCGAAGAAGCCACCAGCGACTACGACCGCGAAAAGCTGCAAGAGCGCGTGGCCAAGCTGGCCGGCGGCGTGGCCGTGATCAAGGTCGGCGCTGCCACCGAAGTCGAGATGAAGGAAAAGAAGGCCCGCGTTGAAGACGCCCTGCACGCTACCCGCGCTGCTGTGGAAGAAGGCATCGTGGCCGGCGGCGGCGTGGCTCTGCTGCGTGCCAAGCAAGCCGTGGGCGAACTGAAGACCGGCGACGCCGAGCAGGACGCCGGCATCAAGCTGATCATGAAGGCCATCGAAGCGCCCCTGCGCGAAATCGTGGCCAACGCCGGTGGCGAGCCCTCGGTGGTGGTCAACGCCGTGCTGAACGGCTCGGGCAACTACGGCTTCAACGCCGCCAACGACACCTACGGCGACATGCTGGAAATGGGTATCCTGGACCCGACCAAGGTGACGCGTACGGCCCTGCAGAACGCCGCTTCCGTGGCATCGCTGCTGCTGACGACCGAAGCCATGATCGCCGAGTCCCCCAAGGCTGAAGGCGCCCCCGCCATGCCCGACATGGGCGGCATGGGTGGCATGGGCGGCATGGGCATGTAATTGCCCGCCGCAACCGGGCAGGCCTTGCGCCATGCCCGGTTTGCCCCGCAAGAAAAAGGCCGCCCTCGGGCGGCCTTTTTCATTGCATGAACGCTGTTGCCGATGTCCTCAGGACACGGCCTGGCCCCAGGCCCGGCCCAGGCGCGCCACGGCCTCGGTGATCTGGGGCACGGTGGGCGCCGCATACGACAGGCGCATGCACAGGCCGGCCCGCTGCGCCGCCTCGGCCGGGAAGAAGGCCTTGCCTGGCACATAGAGCACGCCCTGCTCCACAGCGGCCGTGAACAGCGCCCGGGCCAGGGCCTCGGGCTCGCCCGCATGCCGTTGTGGCGGCAGCAGCTGCGCCCAGACGAACATGCCGCCCGCAGGCCGCACGAAGCGGATCTGCTCGCCCAGGGCCGATTGCATGCCCGAGCACAGCGCATCCATGCGCGCCGCGTACTCGGCGCAGGCCTGGGCCAGCTGGGGTGCATAGCGGCCCGAGCGCAGATAGTGCGCGGCGATCATCTGCGCCAGCGGCGAGGTGCACAGGTCGGCCGTCTGCTTGGCGATGGTGCAGCGGCGCAGCAATTGGGCGTCGGCCAGCATCCAGCCGATGCGCAGCGCAGGCGCCACGGTCTTGGACAGGCTGGACAGGTAAACCACGGGATTGGCCTGGGCGCCGCACAGCGCCAGGCCCGTTTCGTAGATCGACGGCTCGCGCTGGCCGGTAAAGCGCAGCTCGCCATAGGGATCGTCCTCGACGATGGCAAAGCCGTGCTGGCGCACCAGCGCCACCAGGGCCTCGCGCCGCGCCGCGGGCAGCAGCGTGCCGCCCGGGTTGGAGAAGTTGGGCACGGTGTAGAGCAGCTTGGGGCGGCGCGCATGGGGCCACTGCGCCAGCAGGCTGGCCAGGGCACCGGTGTCCAGGCCGTGTTCATCCGTGGGCACGGCCACGACCTGTGCCTGGGCCAGCTTGAGCGTCTGCAGCGTGGCCGGGTAGGCGGGCACCTCGACCAGCACCGGATCGCCAGGCTCCACCAGTACCTTGACCAGCAGGTCGAAGGCCTGTTGCGAGCCCGTGGTCACGATCATGTCGGCCGGCGTGCAGGCAATGCCGCGCGTGGCGCACAGCGCGGCCAGGGCTTCGCGCAGCGGCAGCTGGCCTTCGCTGGCGCCGTACTGCAGGCTGGCGCCAGCGTCCTGCTGCAAAGCGGCCATCGCGGCCTGTTGCAGGCCTTCGGCATCGAACAGGCTGGGCGAGGGATAGCCGCCCGCCAGCGAGAGCATGCCGGAGCGGCTCAGATAGGGAAACAGCTCGCGTATGGGCGAGCCTTCGGGATGTGCGAACAGCGGGTTGAACAGATGGGCGGTGGGCGACTGAATGCCCAGGTCTGCAGTGCTCATGAAGGCCTCTTGCGGCTTTGCAAAAAACAAAGGGGCGCGTGCACAGGCCTGGCGCCTGCGCATGCGCCCCGGGAAAGGGGATACAGGGTGGATGCCGGCCAAAGCCGGCCTCCAGGCAGCCGGTCAGGCCACAGCCTGGGCGGCCTGGGTGCGCAGCGCGCTGCGCAGCTGGTCGATGGAGCGCTGCTGCGCCTGCTCGTACAGCGCGATCTCGTCATGCACGCGGGCACCCAGGTCGGCCTCGAAGGCCTGCTGGGCCGCATGGGCCGCGTACTGCTTTTGCTCTTCGCCGCCCAGGTTGGACTGGAAGATGCCGGCCGCGCTCACGGGCAGGAAGTCCTCGTAGACGATGGGCTCGGCCTGGGCCAGGCCGCGGGCGATCAGGGCGTCCAGGTCCGAGGCGGCGGCCGCGGCGGCCTCGCCTGCGGCCAGGGCGGCGCCCTCATCGCTCAGCGTGAAGCGGTAGAAGGCCAGGTCCTGGCGGCGCAGTTGCTCATGGGTGTCGGGGAAAGCCTCGAAGACCTGGGCCAGGCGGCTGCCGTAGTCGGGTGCGGCACTGCCCGCGCTGCCCATGTCGCGCACCTGGGCCAGCAGCTGGTCGTAGAGCGCGCGGCCCTTGCGCGTAAGCGCAACGCCGCGCTGCTCGATCTCGCCGAAGCGCGCCGTGTGCGAGCCTGCGCCCGTGGCATCGCCGGCGAAACGCACGGTCTCCTTGAGCGCCTTGAAGCTGGTCTGGCGCAGCAGGATGGGGCAGTCGCGGCGCGGCGGGCCTTCGACCACGTCCTTGGCGTCCATGCCGCGTGCGGGCATGGCGGCCTGGGCGGCATCGATGTCCAGCGTGCGCGGCGTCAGGTGGTTGATGTGCGGGCCCTTGAAGCAGACCACGTCGGCGATCAGGCGGTGGGCCTTGTGCAGCGCGTCGTAGGTGGTGCCGTCCACGGTGGACTCGCTGTGCCAGCGGAAGGTCTCCAGCGCCTCGCCGACGAATTCATCGGCCTCGGCATCGGTGAGGCCGCCGTTGGCCTCGGACTGGGCGATCAGCGCCAGCGCGCGCTCGGTGAAGATGTTGCGGCGCGCCAGGATGGCGGCAGCATGGGCGCGCAGCGCCTCGTCGGCGATCAGGTCCAGGCGCAGCAGCGAGGTGAAGACGCGGAAAGGGTTGGCCAGCAGCGCGGCATCGCTGACGGGACGGAAGGCCGTGGAGTGCACGGGCACGCCGGCCACCGACAGGTCGTAGTAGCCCACGGGCTCCATGCCCATGATGGCGAACAGGCGGCGCAGCATGGACAGCTCGGTGGCCGTGCCCACGCGGATGGCGCCGTGGCGCTCCACGCCCAGGCGGGCCAGCTCGCCACTGCGCTGCATCCGGGCCAGCAGCTCAGGCTCGGCCTGCAGCGTGCGCTGGTTGATTTCGGCCACGAGTTCGATCAGCGTGCCGTACTGGGGCACTTCATCGCGGTACATCTCGGACATGGCGCTGGAAAAGCGCGCGCGGATCTCGTCGGAAGGCACGAAGGCGTTGGCGGACGTAGAGGACATGGTGCTCGTGGGGACTGATGGTGGGGCCGCAGATCAGCCTGCGGCATGGTGAATTCCTGGCACGCATGCTAGGTCTGCGCCTTGAGCCTGGTCAAACGATAATCGGGCCCATAGGTCATTCCCAAACAGAATGCCCCTCCCACGATTGCCCCACCGCTCCCTGCCATGCTGCTGTCCCGCCGTTTCCTGCCCCCCATGTCCCTGCTGTGCGCCTTCGAGGCAGCGGCCCGGCACCAGAGCTTCACGGCAGCTGCAGCCGAGCTGCACCTGACGCAAAGCGCCGTCAGCCGCCAGATCCGAGCGCTGGAGGAGCGGCTGGAGGCAGAACTCTTTGTGCGCGAGCGCCAGACCGTGCGCCTGAGCCCGGCCGGCCAGGCCTATGCGCAGGAAATCCGGGGCGCGCTGATGCGCATCTCCACGGCCACGCTGGGTTTTCGGGCCAACCCGCGCGGCGGCAGCCTGAACCTGGCCATCCTGCCCACCTTCGGCACGCGCTGGCTGGCGCCGCGCCTGCCGCAGTTCTTCAGCGCCCACCCGGGCATCACCATCAACCTGACGACGCGGCTGTCCCAATTCGACTTCCAGCTCGAAGCCGTGGACGCCGCCATCCATTTCGGCCTGCCGCACTGGCCGGGCGCCGAGCTGGCCTTTCTGATGAGCGAGACCGTGGTGCCTGCCTGCAGCCCCGCCCTGCTGGCCCAGCATGGCTTTGCCCAGCCCCAGGACCTGCTGCAGGCGCCGCTGCTGCACCTGGCATCGCGCCCCGATGCCTGGCAGCGCTGGCTGTCCGTGCACCACGCGCCCATGGCCGAGGGCCAGGGCATGCTGTTCGACCAGTTCGCCACCGCCGCCCAGGCCGCCATCGCCGGCGTGGGCGTGGCCTTGCTGCCACGCTTTCTGATCGAGCGGGAACTGGCCCAGGGCGACCTGGTGCGTGCCCTGCCCCATCTGCCCGAGATGGAAAGCGCCGAGCGCTACTACCTGGCCTGGCCCACGAGCCGCGGCAACTACCCGCCGCTGCAAAGCCTGCGCGAGTGGCTGCAGCAGGCAGCCCAGGATTTCATGCGGGACGGCCCGCAGCCCTGACGCCCGCAGCGCCTGCCACCAGCGCCTGCAGCGCCGCCACCGGCAACTGCCCGGCCAGGCCGATGGCCACGATGGCGGGCACCTGCTGCTGCGCGGGCGCGGGCGCTGAT
>NZ_JTKZ01000408.1:0-351 GCF_000799035.1 Delftia sp. ZNC0008 | reverse complement strand
CCGCCGATGTGCCGGCCCGGCGTCCCGCCCCCGTCAATCTGCGCGATCTGTTCTGGTCCTTCACCTGGCTGGCCCTGCAGGGCTTTGGCGGTGTGCTGGCCGTGGTACAGCGCGAGCTGGTCGAGAAAAAGCGCTGGCTGACCAATGAAGAGTTTGTGGAGGACTGGGCCGTGGCCCAGATCATGCCCGGCCCCAATGTGGTCAACCTGTCCATCACCATTGGCGAGCGCTACTTCGGCTGGCGCGGTGCCGTGGTGGCCGTGTGCGGCATGCTGTGCTTTCCCATGTTGCTGGTGCTGACGCTGACCGTGATCTATTCCCAGCTGGCCGACCACCCCGCCGTGGCCGGCG
>NZ_JTKZ01000135.1:0-315 GCF_000799035.1 Delftia sp. ZNC0008 | reverse complement strand
TGCCTCCGCTGCCCGCGCAGCCGCGCCCGCCCTTTGTCCCCGACGCCTCGGCGCCGCTGACGCTGGCCCGGCTCACCGATTTCCTGCGCCACCCGGCGCGCGCCTACCTGCGCCAGCGCCTGCAGGTGCGCTTCGAGCAGGAGGACAACCCGGTCGTGGACGAGGAGTTGTTCCAGCTCGACGGCCTGACCGAATACCTGCTGGTGCAGCAGTTGCAGCAGCAGGTGGCGGCCGGCCTGTCCGAGCCCGGGCAGGCGCCCCAGGCCATGGAAGACAGCGTGCGCGCCGCCGTGGCGCGCCTCACGCGCTCGGGGC
>NZ_JTKZ01000592.1:266-4359 GCF_000799035.1 Delftia sp. ZNC0008 | reverse complement strand
GGGTCGTGCCGACCAGCAGGTCAAGATCCGGGGCTTCCGCATCGAGCTGGGCGAGGTGCAGTCGCAGCTGCTGGCCCAGCCCGAGGTGCGCGAGGCGGTGGTGCTGGCCAAGGAGGGGACGGGCGGTGCCAGACTGATCGCCTATGTGTCGCTGAATGCAGAAATCGCAGAGGGTCTGCTCAAGGGGCGACTGGGCGAGGTACTGCCCGACTACATGGTGCCCTCGGCCATCGTCGTGCTCGATGCCCTGCCTTTGACGGCCAACGGCAAGGTGGACCGCAAGGCGCTGCCCGAGCCGGAGATGGCGAGTGCGCAGCAATACGAGGCACCGCAAGGTGAACTCGAAGAAACGCTGGCGCAGATCTGGGCCGAGGTGCTGGGCGTGGATCGCGTGGGCCGGCAGGACGGCTTCTTCGAGCTGGGCGGGCATTCGCTGCTGGCCCTGGGCCTGCTGGAGCGCGTACGCGCCCAGGGCCTGCGCGTGCAGGTGCGCACGCTGTTCCAGCACCCGAGGCTGGCGGAGTTTGCGCAGGCGGTACTGGAGGAACAGCAGGAGCAGCAGGGTGAGCAAGGGGAGCAGGTAGCCGGCGAGATCGATGTGCCGCCCAACGGCATCCCCGAAGGCTGCACGGCGATCACGCCGGACATGCTGACCCTGGTGGCGCTGGATGAGGATGAGATTGCACGCATTGCCGCTGCGGTGCCCGGTGGCGCAGCCAACATCCAGGACATCTATCCGCTGGCGCCGCTGCAGGAGGGAATTCTGTTCCACCACCTGCTGCAGTCCGAGGGCGATGCCTATGTCACCTCGCACACGCTGTGCTTTGACTCGCGCGAGCGGCTGCAGCGGTTTGCCGAGAGCTTTGACCAGGTGGTCGCGCGGCATGACATCCTGCGCACGGCCGTGTTCTGGGAGGGCCTGGCGACGCCCGTGCAGGTCGTCTGCCGGCAGGCCCGCCTGCCGCTGTCCTGGCTGGAGGAGGGCGGAACAGCGGCATCATCGCAGGACGCGCAGGACGCGCAGGACGCGCAGGACGCGCTGGCCCGGCTGGCCGCCTGCGCCCAGGGCTACCGCATCGACCTGCGCAAGGCGCCGCTGATCCACCTGGTGGCCGCGCAGGACGCGCCGGGCCAGCGCTGGCTGCTGCAGATCCTGGCCCATCACATGGTGGACGACAACACCACGCTCAAGCAGGTGATCGGCGAGATCGCGCTGATCCAGCAGGGCCGCTCCAGTGCGCTGCCCCGGCCGCTGCCGTTCCGCCAGTTCGTGGCCCAGGCGCGCTCGGGCGAGGGCACGGCCGGGCATGAGGCGTTTTTCCGCGCCATGCTGGGCGATGTGCAGGAGCCCACGGCGCCCTTCGGGCTGCTGGACGTCCAGGGCGACGGAGCGCGCACGAACGAGGTGCGGCAGGTGCTTGACGGCGGCCTTGCCGCCCGGTTGCGGCAGCAGTCCCGGCGCCACGGCGTCAGCGCCGCCGCGCTGTTCCACCTGGCCTGGGCCCTGGTGCTGGCCAGGACCAGCGGCAGGGACGACGTGGTGTTCGGCACCGTGCTGTTCGGCCGCATGCAGGCGCAGCAGGGCGCGGCCCGCGCGCTGGGCATGTTCATCAATACGCTGCCGCTGCGCGTTCGCCTGGCCGGTCGTGGCGTGGCCCAGGCCCTGCGCCAGACCCAGTCCGCGCTGACGGACCTGCTGCAGCACGAGCATGCCAGCCTGTCGATGGCCCAGTCCTGCAGCGGCCTGGCCGGCGGGGCGCCGCTGTTCACGGCCCTGCTCAACTACCGGCACACGGCGCTGCAGGACGCGGACGCTGGCGATGCCTGGACCGGCGTGCAGATACTGCAAAGCCACGAGCGCACCAACTTCCCGTTCGGCCTGTCGGTCAACGACACGGGCGAGGGCTTCACGCTGATCGCGCACGTGATCGATGCGGTGAATGCCCACAGCATGTGCGGCTACATGCACCAGGCGCTGGACAGCCTGGCCGATGCCCTGGCGCGCGAACCCGGCCAGCCCGTGACCGCGATTGCGGTGCTGCCCGCGCATGAACGGGACAGGCTGCTGCAGTGGAGCCTCAATGGCAAGTCCCATCCCCAGGCCCTGCCCGTGCACCGGGAATTCGAGGCCCGCGTGCGGGAGCAGCCCGATGCCGTCTGCCTGGTCCATGGCGACGAGGCGCTGACCTCGGCCCGGCTCAACGCCCGTGCCAACCGGCTGGCCCACCGGCTGATGGCCCTGGGCGTGGGGCCGGACGTGCGCGTGGGCGTTGCGCTGGAGCGCTCGGTGGACATGGTGGCGGGACTGCTGGCGGTGCTCAAGGCCGGCGGCGCCTATGTGCCGCTGGACATGGAGTACCCGGTGGACCGCCTGGCCTACATTGCCCAGGACAGCGGCATTGCCCTGCTGCTGACCGAGCGCAAGGCACGCGAGCGCCTGCCGTTCGCGCAGGCGCTGAACGTGGTCGAGCTCGACGATCTGGACCTGGACGCAGGGCCTGACCACAATCCCGGAGTGGTGGTCCATGGCGACCATCTGGCCTATGTGATCTACACCTCGGGCTCCACCGGCCGGCCCAAGGGGGCGGCCAACCGGCATGCCGCGCTGTCCAATTGCATGGCCTGGATGCAGGACCACTACCGGCTCACGCGGGCCGACGCGGTGCTGCACAAGGCGGCCTTCGGCTTCGATGTCTCGGCCTGGGAAATCTTCTGGCCGCTGACGGCGGGCGTGCGCCTGGTGATGGCCCGGCCCGGCGACCACCGCGATCCCGAGCGCATCGTCGCGCTGATCCGCCGCCACCAGATCACCACGCTGAACTTCGTGCCGGCCATGCTGCAGGCGTTTCTGGCCCATGAAGGCATCGAGGAGGAGACCCGCCTGCGCTATGTGATCTGCGGCGGCGAGGCCATGCCGGCCGAGACACAGCGCGAGGCCCTGCGCCGCCTGCACGGCGTCAGCCTGCAAAACCTCTATGGCCCCACCGAGGCCGCCATCCACGTGACGCACTGGACCTGCCGCGACGATGGCCGCAGCCCGGTCCCCATCGGCCGCCCCGTCAGCGCGACCAAGGCCCTGGTGCTGGGCCAGGATCTGGGACTGGTTCCCGCAGGCGTGGCCGGCGAACTCTATCTGGGCGGGCAGGCGCTGGCGCAGGGCTACCTGGGCCGGCCCGGCCTGAGCGCCGAGCGCTTCGTCGCCGACCCGTTCGACCAGGGCGGCGGCCGCCTGTACCGCACGGGCGACCTGGTGCGCTGGAACGACGAAGGCCAGCTGGAGTACCTGGGGCGCCTGGACCACCAGGTGAAGATCCGGGGCTTTCGCATCGAGCTGGGCGAGATCGAGGCCCGGCTGCTGGCCCAGCCCCAGGTGCGGGAGTCCGTGGTCGTGGCCCGCAAGGGCCCGGCGGGCATGCACCTGGCGGCCTATGTCTCGGCGCATGAGGGGCTGCAGGTCACGGCGGCCGAACTGCGCGAGCGCCTGGCCCTTGAACTGCCGGACTACATGGTGCCGGCCGCCATCATGGTGCTGGACCGCCTTCCCCTGAATGCCAATGGCAAGGTGGACAGGGCCGCCTTGCCCGAGCCTGAACTGCTGGCCAGCCTGCACTACGAGGCGCCCGTGGGCGATGGCGAGCAGCGTCTGGCCGCACTCTGGAGCGAGGTGCTGGGCGTGGAGCGCGTGGGGCGCCACGACCATTTCTTTGAGCTGGGCGGGCACTCGTTGCTGGCCCTGAAGCTGCTGGAGCGCATGCGCGCCCAGGGCTGGGTGACGCAGGTGCGCACGCTGTTCCAACACCCCCGGCTGGCGGATCTGGCACTGGCGCTGCGCCGCGAGCAGGGCCTGCCCCGGCATGAGGTGCTGGTGCCGCCCAACGGCATCCCCGAAGGCTGCACGGCCATCACGCCCGCCATGCTGACGCTGGTGGCACTGGACGCGCAGGAGATCGCACGGGTCGAGGACGCCGTGCCCGGTGGCGCGGCCAACATCCAGGACATCTATCCGCTGGCGCCGCTGCAGGAAGGCATTCTGTTCCACCACACGCTGCACCAGCAGGGCGACACCTATGCCACGCCCACGCTGCTGGGCTTT
>NZ_JTKZ01000592.1:0-256 GCF_000799035.1 Delftia sp. ZNC0008 | reverse complement strand
CTTTGTGCAACGGCTCAACCAGGTCATCGCACGCCACGACATCCTGCGCACGGCCGTGCTGTGGGAGGGGTTGGCCGAGCCTGTGCAGGTGGTGTGCCGGCAGGCGCAGGTGCTGCTCGACTGGCTGGACGAGAGCGAAAAGGGTAGCGAAGGGGAGGTTGCGGACGTGGCAGGCCGGCTGCAGGCCGTGCTGGACCCGCGCGTGCAGCGCATCGATGTGCGCCGTGCACCCATGATCCGCGCCGTGGCGGCGCAG
>NZ_JTKZ01000483.1:0-10215 GCF_000799035.1 Delftia sp. ZNC0008 | reverse complement strand
TGCTGTCCACCCAGATGGACCGCGCGCTGACCCTGACCTACCTGAGCGCCGCCGTGGGCCTGGGCGAGCACCGGCTCAAGCAGGGCTTTCGCGCCGTCTTCGGCACCACGCCCCAGGCCCTGCTGCTGGAGCTGCGCATGCGCCGCGCCTGGGCGCTGCTGGAGACCGGCTGCCAGGTCGCCCAGGCCGGCTGGCAGGTGGGCTATGCCCATCCGTCGAACTTCAGTGCCGCGTTCACGCGGTTCTACGGACGCAGCCCGAAATCAGTCTTCGGGCGTCGTTCGTAAGAAGAGGCTTTCGGTGGATTGGGTTGGTCTGCAACGGGATGAGTGCATGCTTGAGGTGCTCCGTATGGGCCTGAGCCCGTGCAAGCTGCCGTTCCAAGAGGAACGCTCGGCGCACTCAGAACAGCCGCGCCCTGTAGACATTGTTTGGCTCTGCGTTTTGCGGCTGTGGTTCACGGCCTTGGAACACCAGGGATTGCTGCTCCTTGTCCCACAGCATGGGCTGCTGCGGGGTGTAGGGCGAGCGCAATGCCTGAGGGCTCTGCTCCAGCCAATGGGCCATGTCGGCCGAGGTGATGCCCTGGCGATAGGCCTGCAACTGCAGGCGCACCAGACGTCGGTGGCCTTCGATATCGTGGGTGCGCTGGAAGTATTTCCGTCTGGCGGGCAGCGCAATGTCTTGCGCGAGACCCAGCATGCTCCTGCCCATCAGATTGCGCGGCCAGTAGGTCCACCGGCCCTCCAGGTCCGAGACGCGTTGCTGCGGCTGCGCGATGGCTGCATCAAGCGCATGGGCGGGCAGGCGTGCGAGGACTGACATGTCCTCCCAGCGTTGCCAAACCAGATTGGCTCTCTGATGGGGCAGATAGGCCAGCCGCACCAGTGCATTGCTCAGCCACTCCTCGATGAACTCGGACCATGTGCCACGGAAGGCAGGAATGAGGGAGGGCGACGCCTCCACCATGCCTGCACCCAGGGCCATGCTCCAGCGTATCTCTCCTTCAGCAGCAGGGGCCAGCGACAGCGGCCAGGAGCCCAGCGCGGTTTCCCAGGCGTCGTGGTCGCGGGCTACCAGCGCGGGAAAAGCACGGGCCATCTCGCTGAGCAGCCGCTGATGCCTGTAGGCTGCTGCCAGCACGACCATGGCGCCGATCAGGGTGCGGGATCCCTCCAGCAGACGCTGGTGCAGTTGGGTGTTGCGCCGCATGCATTCGAGCGCTTCACGCGGTTGATTCGATTGAAGCAGCAGCGCCGCTTGCATGCCCACCAGTTCGGAAGCGAAGAACAGGTCGTCGTAGCGGGGCATTTGAAAGCCCGCGTAGGGCACCGGAACCTCTTCATATGCAGGTGACTCCCCCAAGGCCCGGTAGCGTGAGAGGGTCTCCGAATGGCGTCGTAGAGCCTCTTCGATGGCCGTGCGCCTTGCGTCGTAGTGTTCCATGCAGTTCGCGGCAGCGGGACAGCGCAGTTTTTTGCGGTCGTCCGTCTGGAAGGCTGCCTGCACGTGGTCTGCCCATTCCTGGTCGTGCTCGAAGCGGTGGTGATAGCGCTCCAGATCACGCATGAAGACCTGTTCTCCGGCCTGCTGCGGGTCTTCGCCAGCAGGCGCACCCAGCCCCAGCAGGAGGAAGTAACTGTTGCGCCGCATGGCCTGTGCGTCAGGCGGTACGAAGCGCCGGGCCTCGGCGGCCTCGGGCAGCAGCTCGTCGTCATGCCGGTTGGCCACCCACAGCACCAGCACGCCAAGCAACGGCAAAGCCAGGGCCACTGCCAGGGGCCAGCGCCAGAACCTGAAGGTGAGAAAGCGTCGCATGCGGCAAGCCTATCCGAAGGGTGGGCAGACCCTCTGCGTAGCCGGGGTGCATTCCCGTGGAATTGCAACGGCCATAGTTCTTTGGAACTAGGCCTGCCTGCGCGCGCCTAGTTCTTCCGCATTGTCCGAGCGTACGGCTGGCGGATGTGCGGCGCGGCCCTCGCGCGGGACCATGGGAACCATAGCCCCCACGAGGAAAACAAAATGGCAAACCAAGCGCCCGCCGCACAGGGCCATCCCCGAAAAAGTCCGGGAACAAGCACACGCCGCGACCGCCAGGCCTGGTCGGTCCTGGCCGTCAGCACCCTGGCCTTCACCGTCTGCTTCATGGTCTGGATGATGTTCGGCATCATCGGCATCCCCATCAAGAAGATGCTGGATCTGAACGCCACGCAGTTCGGCCTGCTCACGGCCATGCCCGTGCTCACGGGCTCGCTGGTGCGCGTGCCGTTGGGTATCTGGACCGACCGCTACGGCGGGCGCATCGTGATGGCGGTGCTGATGGCCGTCACCGTGCCCGCGATCTGGATGATGGGCTATGCCACCGAGTACTGGCACTTCCTGACCATCGGCCTGTTCGTGGGCCTGTCGGGCGGCTCGTTCTCGGTGGGCACGCCCTATGTGGCGCGCTGGTTTCCCAAGGAGCGCCAGGGCATGGCCATGGGCATCTACGGCGCGGGCAACTCGGGTGCGGCGGTCAACAAGTTCGTGGCGCCGGTGATCCTGGTGGCCTTCGGCTGGGCCGCCGTGCCGCATGCCTACGCGGCCATCATGCTGGGCGCACTGGTGCTGTTCTGGCTGTTCAGCCACAGCGACCCGGCCCATCGGGTGCCCAGCAATGTGCGCTTCAGCGATCAGTTGAAGGCGCTCAAGGACCCGCGCGTGCTCAAGTACTGCCAGTACTACAGCATCGTCTTCGGCGGCTATGTGGCGCTGAGCCTGTGGATGGTGCAGTACTACGTGGGCGAGTACGGCCTGGACATCCGCGTGGCGGCCCTGCTGGCGGCCTGCTTTTCGCTGCCGGGCGGCGTGTTGCGCGCCATCGGCGGCTGGCTGTCGGACAGGTACGGCGCGCACAGCGTGACCTGGTGGGTGCTGTGGGTGTGCTGGATCTGCCTGTTCCTGCTGTCCTATCCGCAGACGGATTTCACCATCTCCACGGTGGACGGCAGCACAACGCTGCACCTGGGCCTGAACGTCCATGCCTTCACCGCGCTGATGTTCTTGCTGGGCATTGCCATGGCCTTCGGCAAGGCCAGCGTCTTCAAGTACATCAGCGACGACTACCCCGCAAACATCGGCGCCATCAGCGGCATCGTGGGCCTGGCCGGCGGCATGGGCGGCTTCATCCTGCCCATCCTGTTCGGCGTGCTGCTGGACTGGACGGGCATACGCTCCAGCGCCTTCATGCTGCTGTACGGCGTGGTCTGGGTGTCGCTGATCTGGATGTATTTCACCGAGGTGCGCCGCACCGACGTGCTCAACAGCCACGGCGGCCGCAGCGATGTGCAGCCGGCCGCGCGCTGAACCGCAGGAGTTGCACATGCATGCGAACACCCCAACCAACGCGCCCCGCCGCAGCCGCCCCGGCAGCGTGCTGACCCTCTGGCGCCCCGAGGACAGGCAGTTCTGGGAGCGCGAGGGCGAGGCCATCGCCAGGATCAACCTCTGGATCTCGGTGCCCGCCCTGTTCCTGGCCTTTGCCATCTGGCAGGTCTGGAGCGTGGTGGCCGTGAACCTGCCCGCGCTGGGCTTCACCTACTCCACCAACCAGCTGTTCTGGCTGGCGGCGGCGCCCGCGCTGTCGGGCGCCACGCTGCGCATCTTCTATTCCTTCATGGTGCCGCTGATGGGCGGGCGCCGCTGGACGGCGCTGTCCACGGCCTCGCTGCTGATCCCGGCCATCGGCATCGGCTACGCGGTGCAGGACCCGGCGACCGACTATCCGACCATGCTGATCCTGGCCCTGCTGTGCGGCCTGGGCGGGGGCAATTTCAGCTCCAGCATGGCCAACATCAGCTTCTTCTTTCCCAAGGAACGCAAGGGCTCGGCGCTGGGCGTGAACGCGGGCCTGGGCAATCTGGGCGTGTCGGTGGTGCAGTTCCTGAGCCCGCTGGTGATCACGGCCGGCATCTTCGGTGTCTTCGGCGGCGATGCGCAAACCATCACCAAGGCCGGCGAGGCCACGAAGATCTGGGCGCAGAACGCGGCCTTCATCTGGGTGCCGTGGATCGCCATCGCCTCGCTGGCCGCCTGGTCCGGCATGAACGACATCGCCGACGCCAAGGCCAGCTTCGCGGCCCAGGCCGCCATCTTCCGGCGCAAGCACAACTGGGTGATGTGCCTGCTGTACCTGGGCACCTTCGGATCGTTCATCGGCTTTGCCGCCGGCTTTCCGCTGCTGATCAAGAGCCAGTTCCCGGCCGTCAATCCGCTGGCCTATGCCTGGCTGGGCCCGCTGCTGGGCGCGCTGTCGCGGCCCTTTGGCGGCTGGCTGGCCGACAAGGCGGGCGGCGCGCGCGTGACGTTCTGGAACTTCCTGGTCATGGCCGTGGCCGTGGTGGGCGTGCTGTATTTCCTGCCCAAGGGCAGCGGCGGCTACGCGCTGGGCTTCGGCCCTGCCGAGGGCAGCTTCATGGGCTTCTTCCTGATGTTCCTGGTGCTGTTCCTGACCACGGGCATCGGCAACGGATCGACCTTCAGCATGATCCCGGCGATTTTCCTGGCGCTCAAGCAGCGCGAGCTCGGCGCCCATCCCAGCGAGGAAGCCCAGGCCCATGCCCTCAAGGAAGGCAACACCGAAGGCGCGGCCGCCCTGGGCTTTGCGGGCGCGCTGGGAGCCTACGGCGGCTTCTTCATCCCCAAGAGCTACGGCAGCTCCATCGCCGCCACGGGCGGGCCCGAGCTGGCGCTGTGGGTGTTTGCCGCCTTCTATGTGCTGTGCGTGGGCGTGACCTGGTGGTACTACGCGCGCAGGAACGCCGAGATGCCCTGCTGAGCTGCGCGCCTAAGGCACTACCGCACCTAACAGCAACGCACCGCAACGAACAACAAGGAGTCCCGCGATGAGCCATTTTCTGGACAAGCTTTCCTACTTCTCCCTGCCCCGGCAGGAATTCTCCAACGGCCATGGCCAGGTGACGGGCGAGGACCGCACCTGGGAAGACGCCTACCGCGACCGCTGGGCGCATGACAAGGTGGTGCGCTCCACGCACGGCGTGAACTGCACGGGCTCGTGCTCGTGGAAGATCTACGTCAAGGGCGGCATCGTGACCTGGGAGACCCAGCAGACCGACTACCCGCGCACGCGCGCCGACCTGCCCAACCACGAGCCGCGCGGCTGCGCGCGCGGCGCCAGCTACAGCTGGTACCTGTACAGCGCCAACCGCGTCAAATACCCCATGGTGCGCGGCCGGCTGCTCAAGCACTGGCGCGCTGCCCTGGCCGTGGCCAGGAGCCCGGTCGATGCCTGGGCCGCCATCGTCGAGAACGAGGATGCGCGCAGCGAGTGGCAAAAGCAGCGCGGCCTGGGCGGCTTCGTGCGCAGCAGCTGGGACGAGGTCAACCGCATGATCGCGGCGGCCAACGTCTACACCATCAAGAAGCACGGGCCGGACCGCATCATCGGCTTCTCGCCGATTCCGGCCATGTCCATGATCTCGTATGCCGCAGGCAGCCGCTACCTGAGCCTGATCGGCGGCGTGTGCATGAGCTTCTACGACTGGTACTGCGACCTGCCGCCGGCCAGCCCCCAGACATGGGGCGAGCAGACCGACGTGCCAGAGAGCGCCGACTGGTACAACTCCAACTTCATCATCGCCTGGGGCTCCAACGTGCCCCAGACGCGCACCCCCGACGCCCACTTCTTCACCGAGGTCCGCTACAAGGGCGCCAAGGTCGTGGCCGTCACGCCCGACTACTCCGAGGTCGCCAAGCTGGCCGACCTGTGGATGCACCCCAAGCAGGGCACGGACGCGGCCGTGGCCATGGCCATGGGCCACGTCATCCTCAAGGAGTTCTACTTCGGCGAGCGCGGCCGCCCGGCCTATTTCGAGGACTATGCGCGCCGCTACACCGACCTGCCGCTGCTGATCCGCCTCAAGCGCCAGCAACTGCCCGACGGCCGCACGGCCCTGGTTCCCGAGCGCTATGTGCGCGCCAGCGACTTCGAAGGCGACCTGGGCCAGGACAGCAACCCCGAATGGAAGACCGTGGCCTACGGCGAGGACGGCGGCGTGGCCCTGCCCAACGGCTCCATCGGCTTTCGCTGGGGCGAGGCCGGCCGTGCCGACGAGGGCCTGTGGAACCTCGAATCCAAGGAGGCGCGCACGGGCAACGACGTGCAGCTCAAGCTCTCGGTGCTGGACGGCCAGGGCGTGGACAGTGAAGTGGCCGACGTGGCCTTCCCCTACTTCGGCGGCCTGCAGTCGCCGGGGTTCGACGCCAACGAGCAGGGCACGGACGTGCTGCTGCGCCGCGTGCCCGTCTCGCGCATGGTGCTGGACGGCGAGGAGGCCATCGTGGCCACCGTGTTCGACCTGCTGGCGGGCAACTACGGCATCCACCGTGGCCTGGAGGGTGAGGCCACCGAGGGCGCTGATGGCGGCTATGACGCCGATGCGCCCTACACCCCGGCCTGGCAGGAAAAGATCACCGGCGTGCCGCGTGACCAGGTGATCGCCATTGCGCGCCAGTTCGCCGACAACGCCGAGAAGACGCGCGGCAAGTCCATGGTCATCATCGGCGCGGCCATGAACCACTGGTACCACTGCGACATGAACTACCGCGGCATCATCAACATGCTGATGCTGTGCGGCTGCATAGGCCAGAGCGGCGGCGGCTGGGCGCACTACGTGGGCCAGGAAAAGCTGCGCCCGCAGACCGGCTGGACTGCGCTGGCCTTTGCGCTGGACTGGCTGCGCCCGCCGCGCCAGATGAACTCCACCAGCTTCTTCTACGCCCACACCGACCAGTGGCGCTACGAGAAGCTGGGCGTGGAGGAGGTGCTGTCCCCGCTGGCCGACCGCAGCCAGTACGGCGGCGCCATGATCGACTACAACGTGCGCGCCGAGCGCATGGGCTGGCTGCCCAGCGCGCCGCAGCTGCAGGCCAACCCGCTGCAGCTGGTGCGCGACGCCCAGGCCCAGGGCCTGGACGTGAAGGACCACGTGGTGCAGTCCCTGCAGGACGGCTCGCTGTCCATGAGCTGCGAGGACCCCGACCACCCGGCCAACTGGCCGCGCAACATGTTCGTGTGGCGCTCCAACATCCTGGGCAGCTCGGGCAAGGGCCACGAGTACTTCCTCAAGCACCTGCTGGGCACCACGCACGGCGTGCAGGGCAAGGACCTCGGCCACGATGAAGCCAAGCCGCAGGAGGTGCGCTGGCACGACAAGGCACCCGAGGGCAAGCTGGACCTGCTGGTCACGCTGGACTTCCGCATGAGCACCACCTGCCTGTACTCGGACATCGTCCTGCCCACGGCCACCTGGTATGAGAAGAACGACCTCAACACCAGCGACATGCACCCCTTCATACATCCGCTGTCGGCGGCCGTGGACCCGGCCTGGCAGGCCAGGAGCGACTGGGAGATCTACAAGGGCTTCGCCAAGTCCTTCAGCGAGGTCTGCGTGGGCCACCTGGGCGTGGAAAAGGACGTGGTGCTCACGCCGCTGATGCACGACACCCCCGCCGAGCTGGCCCAGCCCGATGGCGTGCGCGACTGGAAGAAGGGCGAGTGCGCCCTGATCCCCGGCAAGACCGCGCCGCAGATTGCCGTGGTCGAGCGCGACTATCCCAACCTCTACAAGCGCTTCACGGCCCTGGGCCCGCTGATGGACAGGCTGGGCAACGGCGGCAAGGGCATAGCCTGGAACACCGAGACCGAGGTGGAGCAGCTGGGCGAGCTCAACGGCCTGGTGCGCGAGGAAGGCGTGAGCCAGGGCCGCCCGCGCATCGTCACCGACATCGACGCCACCGAGGTGGTGATGATGCTGGCGCCCGAGACCAACGGCCACGTGGCCGTCAAGGCCTGGGAGGCGCTGTCGAAGCAGACGGGGCGCGAGCACGCCCACCTGGCCCTGCACCGCGAGGACGAGAAGATCCGCTTTCGCGACATCCAGGCCCAGCCGCGCAAGATCATCAGCTCGCCCACCTGGTCGGGCCTGGAAAGCGAGAAGGTCAGCTACAACGCCTGCTATACCAACGTGCATGAGCTGATCCCATGGCGCACCCTCACCGGCCGCCAGCAGTTCTACCAGGACCATCCGTGGATGCGCGACTTCGGCGAAGGCTTCGTCAGCTACCGCCCGCCCGTGCACATGAAGGCGCTGCAGGAAGTGCAGGGCCAAAAGCCCAACGGCCACCCCGAGATCGCGCTGAACTTCATCACGCCGCACCAGAAGTGGGGCATCCACTCCACCTACGGCGACAACCTGATGATGCTCACGCTGGCGCGTGGCGGCCCCATCGTCTGGCTCAGCGAGGACGACGCCAAGAGCGCCGGCATCGCCGACAACGACTGGGTGGAGCTGTACAACGCCAACGGCGCCATCGCGGCGCGGGCCGTGGTCAGCCAGCGCGTCAAGCCGGGCATGGTGATGATGTACCACGCGCAGGAGAAGACCATCAACACGCCGGGCTCGGAGATCACCGGCACGCGCGGCGGCATCCACAACTCGGTCACGCGCATCGTGCTCAAGCCCACCCACATGATCGGCGGCTACGCGCAGTACAGCTACGGCTTCAACTACTACGGAACCATCGGCACCAACCGCGACGAGTTCGTCCTGGTCCGAAAGATGCGCCGCATCGACTGGCTGGATGACGAAGCCGAGGCCGGCGCGGCCGCCCATGCCTGAACAACAAGGAGAAACACGATGAAAATCCGCGCACAGATCGGCATGGTGCTGAACCTGGACAAGTGCATCGGCTGCCACACCTGCTCCGTCACCTGCAAGAACGTCTGGACCAGCCGCCCCGGCGTCGAATACGCCTGGTTCAACAACGTCGAGACCAAGCCCGGCATCGGCTACCCGCGCGAGTGGGAAAACCAGGCCAAGTGGAACGGCGGCTGGATGCGCCGCACGGACGGCTCCATCGCGCCCCGCCAGGGCGGCAAGTGGAGCCTGTTGATGCGCATCTTCGCCAACCCCAACCTGCCCCAGATCGACGACTACTACGAACCCTTCACCTACGACTACGAGCACCTGCAGTCGGCCAGGGAAAGCAAGGCCGCGCCCACGGCGCGCGCACGCAGCCTGATCTCGGGCCAGCGCATGGAGAAGATCGAATGGGGTCCGAACTGGGAGGAAATCCTGGGCGGCGAATTCAGCAAGCGCAGCCATGACGTGAACTTCGAGCAGATCCAGAAGGACATCTACGGCCAGTTCGAGAACACCTTCATGATGTACCTGCCGCGCCTGTGCGAGCACTGCCTGAACCCGGCCTGCGTGGCGTCCTGCCCCTCGGGCTCGATCTACAAGCGCGAGGAGGACGGCATCGTCCTCATCGACCAGGACAAGTGCCGCGGCTGGCGCATGTGCGTCTCGGGCTGCCCCTACAAGAAGATCTACTACAACTGGCAAAGCGGCAAGGCCGAAAAATGCATCTTCTGCTACCCGCGCATCGAGGCCGGCCAGCCCACCGTCTGCTCCGAAACCTGCGTGGGCCGCATCCGCTACCTGGGCGTGCTGCTGTACGACGCCGACCGCATCGAGGAAGCGGCCAGCGTGGAGCGCGACCGCGACCTCTACCAGGCGCAGCTGGACATCTTCCTGGACCCCAATGACCCCGAGGTCATCCGCCAGGCCCGCATCGACGGCATCCCCGACGCCTGGATCGAGGCCGCCCAGTCCAGCCCCGTCTACAAGATGGCCGTGGACTGGAAGGTGGCCCTGCCGCTGCACCCCGAGTACCGCACCCTGCCCATGGTCTGGTATGTGCCGCCGCTGTCGCCCATCACCTCGGCGGCGAACGCCGGGCATCTCGACAGTGTCGGCCGCAGCCCCATCAATGGCGACCTGCCCGATGTCTCGCAGCTGCGCATCCCCGTGCAGTACCTGGCCAACCTGCTCACCGCCGGCGACACCACGCCCGTGGTGCGCGCGCTGGAGCGCATGCTGGCCATGCGCGCGTACCAGCGCAGCAAGCACGTGGACCAGGAACAGAACCTGGCCGTGCTCCAGTACGCGGGACTGACGGTGCACGAGGTCGAGGACATGTACCAGACCATGGCGATCGCCAACTACGAGGACCGCTTCGTCATCCCCTCGGCCCACCGCGAATACGCCGAAAGCGCGTTCGATTTGCGCGGCGGCTGCGGCTTCTCGTTCGGCAACGGCTGTTCTGACGGCAACACCGACGCCAGCCTGTTCGGCGGCAAGAAGCCGCGAACCA
>NZ_JTKZ01000918.1:0-932 GCF_000799035.1 Delftia sp. ZNC0008 | reverse complement strand
CGCTGTGGGGCCAGGACCGGGAGCCGGCCCTGGCCCGCGGTCAACGCGATGACGCCGCGCCATAGGCCTGGCGCAGCTGCGCCATGTTGTCCAGCAGCGCCGTCGGCCCGGCGCTGCCCATCAGGTACCAGCCCTTGGGATCGAGGAAGACGACCTGCCCCTTGCGGCCGGCCGCCGTGGCGTGGATCTGCGCGTTGTCGAACACCTTGCGCGAAGCCAAGATCTCGCCGCCGCCTGCCGCCTGGCCCGTGGCCGTGTTGCGGTCGATGACGTAGATCCACTCGGGGTCCAGCCGCGCCACATCATCGAAGCCGTAGGCGGTGCCGCGGGCTGGCAGTTGCGCAGCCGATAGCGCCGAGCGCGCGCCGAACACATCGAACAGAAAGCCGAAGCGCGATCCCGGCGCCTGCGGCAGGAGCTTGTCGTTCACGGCCATCAGCAGAAGGCCCGGCGCGGCCTGCGAGGCCTGGGCACGCAGGCCCTGCAGCTCGGCGTGGATGCGCTGCACCAGCGCACGGCCCTGCGCCTGGCGGCCGAACAGCAGCGCCAGCGTGGCGATGTTGCGTTCGATATCGGCCAGCATGTGCTTGCCGCTGACGCTCAGGTCCAGCGTGGGCGCGATGCGTCCCAGCACCTCGGCCTTGCCGGCCGAGCGCCCGCCCACGATGATCAGGTCGGGCGCCAGGCGGCTCAGCGCCTCGTAGTCGGGCTCGAACAGCCCGCCCGCCGCAGGCCGCTGCGCGAAGCTGTCCAGGTACCGGGGCAGCTGCGCCCGGGGCACGCCTGCGACCGCCGACGCGGGCACGCCCAGCGCATGCAGTGCATCCAGCGCCCCCAGGTCATAAACCACCGCGCGCCGGGGTGCGCCGGGCAGGCTGGCCGCTCCCCCGGCATGCCGCACGGACAGCGGGGCCGCCGCCGCAGTCCCCAGG
>NZ_JTKZ01000031.1:0-769 GCF_000799035.1 Delftia sp. ZNC0008 | reverse complement strand
TGTCATCACGCTGGAGAACGTCGAGCAGATGATGCAGTGGTCCCCGCTGATTGCGAAGCGCGATCCAGCCACAGGCCGCGCCATCACGCTGGACCGCATCACGGACCCCGCCACGGGGAAAGCCACCTTCCGCGTCGCCGAACCCGGCGAGGTGGTGCCGCGTGGCAATCAGTTCCTGGTGCCGGACCCCAAGCACAAGGGCCGCAACTGGCGCCACTTCATCCAGGCGCTGCGCGACCTGGGCTACAAGGTGGAATGGCGGGTGATCTGCAACGCCACCCTGGGCTCCCGCAGCACCCGCACACGGCTCTACCTGATCGCGCGCCGCGACGGCCTGCCCATCGTGTGGCCAGCGCAGACGCACTGGAAGAATCCGAAGGCGGGCCAGAAGCCATTCCGCCAGGCAGCCGAGTGCATCGACTGGAGCATCCCCGGGCAGAGCATCTTCGGGCGCAAGAAGGAACTGGCGCCGGCCACCATGCGGCGAATCGCGCATGGCCTGGACAAGTTTGTGCTGAACAGCCCCCAGCCATTTATCGTGAACATGGCCCACGGCGGGAAGATCGAAATGCTCGACCGCCCCATGAGCACCATCGCCACGGAAAAAGGCGGCTGCCGTGCACTGGTGTCGCCCACCCTGATCCAGATGGGCTACGGCGAAGCCAAGGGCCAGGCCCCGCGCGTGCTCGACCTGTCCCAGCCCCTGGGCACGGCCGTGGCCGGCGGCATCAAGCACGCCATCAGCTCGGCATACCTGGTGCAGGCCGGG
>NZ_JTKZ01000809.1:0-684 GCF_000799035.1 Delftia sp. ZNC0008 | reverse complement strand
CCGAGGCGCCGGCGGCCGTCTGTATGCCATAGCCGCCCTGCCCTGCCAGCCAGAAGAATCCTTCACGGCGCGCGTCCCAGCCGATCACGAAGTCGTCATCGGGCGCAAAGCTGCGCAGCCCGGCCCAGACATGGCGCGGCCGGCGTATGCGCAGGCGGGTCAGTGTCTCGATGCGGTCTATGCCCATGGCCACGTCCAGTTCCTCGGCCACCACGTCATGCGGCGGCACGGGATCGGCATTGGCGGGCGAGCCCAGCAGCTGGCCGGCATCGGGCTTGAAGTAGAAGCTCTCGTCCACGCCGATCACGGCAGGCCAGCCGTGGATGTCCTCGCCCTCCGGTGCGGCAAAGGTGAAGGCCGAGCGGCGGCGCGGCTCGATGCCCAGCGGCTGCGCGCCGCACAGCCGGGCCACGGCATCGGCCCAGGCGCCTGCGGCATTGACCACGGCGCGGGCACGGACCTGCGACCCGTCCTGCAGCACCAGGGTCCACAGGCCCTGGCCATCACCATCCACCTCGCGCTCGGCGCCGGACAGTTCGGCGCCGCAGCGCAGCCGCGCACCGGCACGCGCCATGCCGCGCAGAAAGCCCTGGTGCAGTTCGGCCACGTCGATGTCCATGGCGTCCAGGTCATGCACGGCACCCACCAGCTGACTCTCGTCCAGGCAGGGCACCAGGGTGCAGG
>NZ_JTKZ01000509.1:0-351 GCF_000799035.1 Delftia sp. ZNC0008 | reverse complement strand
CGGCCTGCCAGCGCGCCAGGGTCTGCTTGAGCTGGGGCAGGCGCGCGGCGCGTGCCTTCTGGCGGGCCTTGGCCAGCTGGGCCTCGGACTCGGCCACGGCCAGGTCGGCCTGGCCCGTCTCGTCGGCCAGCCTCAGCAGCAACTGGCCGCGCTGCACGGACTGGCCTTCCTTGACGGACAGCTGCTGCACCACGCCGGCCACGGCGGGCGACAGGTCCAGCAGCCCGCCTTCCACCTCGATCTTGCCGCGCGCCACGGCCACGGCCGCCGGGCCGCTTTGCTGCGCCCTGGAGCTGGCCTGGCCCGCATTGGCGGGCGCATCGTGCGAAGGACCGCAGCCCGCCAGCAGCG
>NZ_JTKZ01000459.1:0-13388 GCF_000799035.1 Delftia sp. ZNC0008 | reverse complement strand
CCGCGTAGCACGTCGCCACCGCCGCTGGGGTACTTGGTCAGCGCATGCACGGTGGCATCCACGCCCAGGCTGTGCGTTCCATCGGCCAGCAGATCGAAGGGATTGAAGGCCAGGCCCGCGCCCCAGGTGTTGTCCAGCACGGTGGTGACGCCCCGCTCGCGGCACAGGCGCACCATGGCGATGAGGTCGGGGAACTCCATGGTCACCGAGCCCGGCGCCTCCAGCCAGACCAGCCGCGTCTTGGGCGTGATTTTGGCTTCGAGGTCGGCAACATCCATGGCGTCATAGCACTGGTGGCGCACGCCGAAATGGGCCAGCTCGCCCTCGCTCAGGGTCTTGTTGGGGCCGTAGGCGTTGTCGGGCAGCAGCATCTCGTCGCCGGTGCGCAGCAGGGCCAGGGAGGTGGTCGCAATCGCAGCCAGGCCGCTGGGTACCAGCAGGCACTGCAGGCCGCCTTCCAGCGCGCTCAGGCGCTCTTCCAGCAAGAAGGTGGTGGGCGTGCCGTGCAGGCCGTAGGTATAGCTGCTCTTGTCCAGCCACTGGCGGCGGCGCATGGCCGCCACGTTCTCGAAGATCACCGTCGAGGCCTTGTGCACGGGCGGCTGCGGCGCAACAAAGCCCTCGGGCGGCTGGTAGGGATGGTGGATGAGATGGGTGCTGATCTGCAGGTCGGGTGTGCTCATGCAGCGCATCTTATGCGCTGGGCTGCAGCGTTCAGGCATAAAAAAACCAGGCGGGGAATCCGCCTGGTTTTCACAAGGGCAACGGAGCCGGTGGCTGCGATCAGCTGGCCTTGATCTCCAGCATGTTGCTGACGTTGTTCACGCCCTTGACGGACTTGGCAATGTCGCCTGCGCGCATCTTGAGTGCTTCGCTGGGGACCGAGCCGGTCAGCGTCACGGCGCCTGCCTTGGTGTCCACGTCGATCTTGAGGGCGGAGATATCGGGCTCCTTGATCAGGTCGGCCTTGATCTGGGCCGTGATGCCGGCGTCGTCGAGTGCGGCGCCTGCCTGGCTCATGGCGTTGTTGGTGGCCGCTTCGGCCTTGGCAGCACCTTCCTCAATCTTGGTGCCGGCGCTGCTCATGGCGTTGTCGATCTTCTGGCCGGCGCTCTGCGCGGCCTGCTGGGACTGCTGAACCGCAGAGTCGAGCTTCTGGCCCGCAGTGTCTTCGGTCTTGCCGCAGGCGGCAAGGCCGAAGGCCAGGGCAGACACGGCGAGGATCTGGCAGCAGCGTTGGGTGATGAAAGTCATGCGGTTACTCCTTGAATAGTTGTGAGGCGGTCAACACAGGCCTCGACTTTATTGAGGGCCCTGGGACAAACCCATACGACGCCGACGCAAGCGCCTGTAGGACAAGCCCGAACATCCGGGCACCATCCAGTTAGCATGACAATAGCGGCCATGCATTCCCTGGCGCGCTGGTTTCCCTTCCTGGCATGGCCCAAACCTTCGGCAGCCGTGCTGCGCGGGGAGTTCTGGGCAGGTCTCACCGTTGGTCTGATGCTTCTGCCCCAGGGCGTGGCATATGCTGCCCTTGCGGGCATGCCGCTGATCACGGGCATTTACGCATCCATCGTTCCGGCCCTGGTGGCCGTGCTGTTCAGCGGCTCGCCCCGTCTGGGCGTGGGACCCACGGCCCTGAGCGCGCTGCTGATCGGCGCCTCGCTCACGGGCCTGGCCGAGCCCGGCTCCGCGCACTGGGTGGCGCTGGCCGCATGGATGGCGATTCTGTCGGGCCTGGTGCAGTGGTCGCTGGGGCTGATGCGCGCCGGCTGGCTGCTCAACCTGGTGACCTCGCCCGTGCTCACGGGCTTCACGCAGGCTGCGGCGCTGCTGATCCTGGCCTCGCAGCTGCCTACGCTGCTGGGCCTGCGCTCGACCTGGGGTGCCGTCTGGAACACGCCGTCGCTGCAGCTTTTCGACTGGCAGTCCATCGTCTACGGCATGGCCAGCATTGCCTTGCTCGTGCTCGCCAAGCGCTGGCGTGCGGCCTTTCCCTCGGCCATCTTCATCATCGCGCTGACCGGCGTGATCAGTTGGGCCACGGACTTTGCCGACGACGGCGGCGCCGTGGTCGGCCATCTGCCCGCGGGCCTGCCCAGCTTCCAGCTGCCGGGGCTGCTGAGCTGGGACGAGTTCGGCGCCCTGGTGATGCCGGTGCTGGTGATCTCGCTGGTGAGCTTTCTGGAGACGGCCTCCAGCGCCCAGGTGGAGCACCAGCAGGCCGGCACGCGCTGGAACGAGAACCAGGACCTGGTCGCCCAGGGCCTGTCCAAGATCAGTGCGGGCCTGTTCGGCAGCTTTGCCACCAGCGCCTCGTTCTCGCGCTCGGCCGTGAACCTGCTGGCCGGCGCCAAGACGGGATGGTCCAACGTGTTCTCCATCCTGCTGGTGGTCATCGTGGTGATGTGGTTCATCCCGGCGCTGTACCACGTGCCCAAGGCGGCGCTGGCGGCCATCGTGATCACGGCCGTGGTCAACCTCGTCAAGCCGCGTGTGCTGCTGCAGCTGTTCAAGGTGTCGCGCGTGGAGGGCAGCATTGCCCTGGCCACGCTGCTGCTGACCATCGTCACGGCGCCGCGCATGTACTGGGGCGTGTTCGCGGGCATCGTGCTGAGCCTGGGCTACTTCCTCTACCAGCGCCTGCACCCGCGCATCATCGAGGTGGGCCAGCATCCTGATGGCAGCCTGCGCGACCGCAACCTCTGGCAGTTGCCTCCGCTGGCGCCAGGCCTGCTGGCCCTGCGCATGGATGCCGAGCTGGACTTCGGCTCGGCCTCAGCCCTGGAGCGACGCATCGGCGACGAATGGGCGCTGCGCCCCGAGACGCACCACCTGTGCCTGCTGGCCCAGCCCATCAACCGCATCGACGTGACGGGCGTGGAGACCTTCGTGCGCCTGCAGCTGCTGGTGGCCAAGCGCAGCGGCGTGCTGCACGTGGTGGGCCTGAAGTTGCCGGCCGAGCAGGTGCTGCTGCGCGCCGGCGCCCTGCACCGCGGGCCGCACCTGCGGCTGTACCGCACCGATGCGGAATTCCTCGCCGCGCTGGCCCTGCCGCCCTTCATATCTCGGCCGGGATCAACATCTGTTACCAGCGATGGTGCAAAAGTCGACGCCGGCGCGGCGACAATTGAGCCTACACACTGATACACTTCACCGGCTTTTGATTCAGCCCTCTGTGACTGCCCCCGCCTCCCACCAATCCGTATACCTGCGCGACCTGCGCCTGGCCACAGCCCACGCGCTGGTTACCCACGCTGGCGGGGCGGTCCATTTGCCCACGGATTCGCCGACGCGTTACCTGCAGGCGCTGATCGACGAACTGTGTTCGCTGTCGCTGCGCGACCCGCTCACGGGGCTGGCCAACCGCCGCCATTTCCGCACCATTGCCGAGCGCGAGATCGACCGCGTGGCGCGCTCGGGCGAAGCGGCGCTGATGCTGATGCTGGACATCGACCATTTCAAGCAGATCAACGACCAGCACGGCCATATCGTCGGCGACCGGGTTCTGCAGTCGGTGGCCCGGACCCTGACCAGTTGCGTGCGCCCCATGGACACGCTGGCCCGCTACGGAGGCGAGGAGTTCGCCATCGTGCTGCCGGCCTGCCCTGCGACGTTCGGCCTGTCCGTGGCCGAGCGCATACGCAGCGCCATCGAGCGCATGCCGGTGGTCATCTCACCCACGTTGACACTGCAGATCACCATCAGCATCGGCGGCGCCTATGCGCTGCAGTGGATACGCAGCACCACGACCTTGTGGACCGAGCGTGCCGACAAACAGTTGTACCTGGCCAAGTCTGCCGGCCGCAACCGCGTGCACATTGAAGAACAACCAGACAGTACGGTAAGCGCGGAGGAAAAAAGCCTGCTTTTCGGACCTTTGTATGCCCCCTCCCCGTTTGACAATGGGCTGAATCCAGATATTGCAACCGATGTGGACCCCGAAGATGGACTCCGCTGATAGCCCGGTGGTAAGCGACAACGCCATTCCCCACCCCTCCCTGCCCGCTGCCGTTTCGATGAGCGATGCCGTGCGCGCCAAGCCGCGCGGACACATCATCGCCGTGACCAGCGGCAAGGGCGGCGTGGGCAAGACCTTCGTTTCGGCCAACCTGGCCGCAGCGCTGACACGCCATGGCCTCAAGGTCCTGGTGCTCGATGCCGACCTGGGCCTGGCCAACCTGGACGTGGTGCTCAACCTCTACCCCAAGGTCACGCTGCACGATGTGTTCACCGGCCGTTCCACGCTGGAGGAAGCCATCCTGCCCGCCCCCGGCGGCTACTCGGTGCTGCTGGCCGGCTCGGGGATGATCGAGTACTCGCGGCTCACGCCCGAGATCCGCCAGCAGTTCACGCACACCATCGAGACGCTGGCTCCTCGCTACGACATCGTGCTGCTGGACACGGGCGCGGGCATCTCCGACGTGGTGCTGTTCTCGGTGTCCATGGCCACCGAAGTGCTGGTCATCGCCACGCCCGAGCCCACCTCGCTGACCGATGCCTATGCGGCCATCAAGGTGCTTGCCATTCAGCAAAAGCGCCAGCAGATCCGCCTGGCCATCAACCAGGCCGCGCGTCCCGGCGATGGCCGCGCCATCACGGGTCAGCTCCAGCAGGTGCTCAACCGCTTTGTCAGCACGGCCTCCGGCGAGCCATTGCGGCTCACGCACCTGGGCGACATTCCCTCCGACCCGGCCGTGCGCGAGGCCGTGATGCGACGCCAGTTGCTGCTGCAATCCATGCCCGGTGCACCGGCTTCGCTGGCCGTGGCCCAGCTGGCCAATAAAATCAAGGCCCTGCTGGTGTCGGGCGGCTGATCGGGCCGCCCCTCGCCGGCGACCCGATCCAACCTGCGGCCCTTGCCGCCCCCGCCTGCCTGCCTGTGCCCGATATCCTCAATATTTCCTGCTACAAGTTCACGCCGCTGCCCGACGCAGCGGCGCTGCGCGACACCCTGGCCGAACGCGCCCAGGCCCTGGCACTCAAGGGCACCATCCTGCTGGCCGAGGAAGGCATCAACTTCTTCCTGGCAGGCCCCGCCCAGGCGGTGCACAGCTTCGTCGATCAGTTGCGCACCGATGAGCGCTTTGCCGACCTGGCCCCCAAGGAAAGCTGGTCCGACACCGTGCCTTTCCGCAAGATGCTGGTCAAGGTCAAGCGCGAGATCATCCGCATGGACCACCCCACCATCCGTCCGGCAGAGGGTCGCGCGCCTTCTGTCAGCCCCGCCACGCTGCGCCGCTGGCTGCAGCAGGGCCACGATGACGAGGGCCGCGAGGTGGTGACGCTGGATACGCGCAACGACTTCGAGGTCGATGCCGGCGCCTTCAAGGGCACCATCGACTGGCGCATCACCAAGTTCACCGAATTCCCGCCCGCGCTGCGTGCCCACAAGGCCGAACTGACCGGCAAGACCGTGGTCAGCTACTGCACGGGCGGCATACGCTGCGAGAAGGCCGCCATCCTCATGCAGGACGAAGGCCTGGACCATGTCTATCAGCTCGAGGGCGGCATCCTCAAGTACTTCGAGGAGACCGACGGCGCCTTCTATGACGGCGGCTGCTTCGTCTTCGACGAGCGCCGCGCCGTGGACGCGGACCTGGCGGCCGCCCCCCAGCTGGAGCATCCGCAGGCCCAGGAGACTCCGTCTGCATAGGCCGATCCCCCAGCCCTGACCTGAAGCCCGGGGCATGCACGCCACGCTTGCGGCGTGCACCACCAATGCGGCCGTGCCGGCTGCAGCATCGGCTGCCGTTCAACCCAGGGCACGCACCGAGTTGCTGAGCGAGCGGGCGCAGGCCAGCAGCCCTGGGCCCAGGCGGGCCTGCGCCTCCTCCACCGTCCATCGGCTGGTCGGCGCGACGATGTGCACGGCAGCCACGGGGCGGCCATGGCTGCCGATGACGGGCGCGCCCAGCGTCATGTCGCCCAGAAAGAGTTCCTCCCGGTTGACGGCATAGCCGCGCTGACGCGCCTGGGCCAGCTCATTGAGGATGGCGGCCTCGTCCGTGATGGTGAAACGTGTGTGCGCGGTCCGCTCGCTCTGGCGCAGCAGGGCCAGGGCTTCTTCATCGGGCAGTGCGCTCAGCCAGGCACGCCCCGAGGCAGTGCAGTACATGGGGATGCGGCTTCCAATGGGCATGTGCACCGGCACAAACTGGGCGCTGATGAAGCGTGCCACGTAGACCATCTCCAGCCCGTCGGGCTCGGTCAGGCAGGTGGTCTCGGTCGTGATCTTGGTCAGTTCCGAAAGATACGGATTGGCCAGGTCGATCACCGGGTTGGCCGCCAGGTAGTTGTAGCCCACGCGCATGACGCGCGGCGCGAGCTGGTAGCGCCGGGTTTGCGGATGCTTGCGGACGTAGCCCAGTTGCTCCAGCGTGAACACCATGCGTTGCGCCGAGCTTTTGTTGATGCCCGCAGCGGCAGCCACATCGGCCAGCGTCATGCTCCGGTGCTGCGCGCTGAAGGCGCAGAGCACGGCCAGGCCCTTCTCCAGCGACTGGTTGAACAGGGGGTTGGTGTCGTCATCCATCGGTGACGAAGCGGGTTGAGACGGTGCTTGCATGGCGGCAAGTATAGGCATCCACATCAAAAGAATCGCATATCGATTTCTTTGAATTGCTTAGTGGTTTTCTATTATTTCTTGAAGATTCATCCACATTGATCATTGGCACGGTTCCGAGAATTCTCCGCTGCAGGCGAGGGGCTGCCCCCAAGGTGACCTGTCCCTGCTCTTTCCTTCCGTCGTTCACGCCAAGGAGTCAGGCTATGCCAGGTTTTGTCCACCGCGTCCTCCACCTCGCCTTGGGCCTGTGTGCCGCCGGCGCCGTCGCGCTGGCTGCGGCGCAAGGCGGCAGTGCCCCGGCCAGCTACAACGTGGGCGCCACGCCCACAGGCATTCCGTTCACCTTTCTGGACGTCAAGAGCAACAGCATCCAGGGCATGATGGTCGACACCATGCAGGCCGTGGCCAAGGCCGGAGGCTTCCAGGCCCATGTGCAGCAGACCAGCTTTGCGGCGCTGATCCCCTCGCTCACATCCAGCAAGATCGACATCATCTCGGCGGCCATGCTCAAGACCGCCGCACGCCAGCAGGTGGTCGATTTCAGCGATGCGGTCTACTCCTACGGCGAGGGCCTGATCGTCAAGGCCGACGATGCCAAGGCTTATGTGTCACTGGACGATCTCAAGGGCGAGGTCGTCGGTGCCCAGGTGGGCACGGTGTTCTACGACCTGCTGCAGAAAAAGGGCATCTTCAGGGAAGTGCGCAGCTACGACTCGGTAGCCGACATGACGCTCGACCTGGCGCTTGGCCGCATCAAGGCAGGGCTGGGTGACCAGCCCATCATTGCCTACCAGATACGCCAGCACAGCTTCCAGGGCGTGAAGCTGGCCGAAAGCTACAAGCCCTCCAACGTGGGGGATGTGTGCCTGGTGGTGCGCAAGGGTGACACAGAAACCCTGGCCCGCCTGAACAAGGCCATCGCCACCATCAAGGCAGACGGCACCCTGGCCCAGATCGTCAAGAAGTGGGGCTTCTGAGGACATCGGACGCCCGTCGGATCGCCTCGCGCATCAGCCCCCTTTGCCGCGCAATGCACGGCAATGACACCTTCGAGGAAAGTACGCCATGCAAGCATTTGTGCAGCACGCGCGAGAGTTCCTGCCCATCCTGCTGCAAGGAGCGGTGGTCACGGTGCAGGTCACCGCGCTGTCGTTCCTGTTGTCCAGCGCGATCGGACTGGTGCTGGCGCTGGGCAAGCTCTCACCCGTGCGCGCCGTCTCGTGGGCCGCGTCGACCGTGGTCAATGTGATACGGGGCCTGCCCATCATCGTGCAGCTGTTCTACATCTACTTCGTGCTGCCCGAGGTCGGCATCCAGCTCACCGCCTTCCAGGCCGGGGTGATCGGCCTGGGCATTGCCTATTCGGCCTATCAGGCAGAAAACTTCCGCGCCGGCATCGAGGCGGTGGACCCAGGCCAGCGGGAAGCCGCATTGGCCATGGGCATGCGACCGGCCCTGCTCATGCGCCGCGTGGTGCTGCCGCAGGCATTCCGCATAGCGCTGCCGCCCTACGGCAACACCCTGGTGATGATGCTCAAGGACTCGTCCCTGGTCTCCACCATCACCGTGGCCGAGATGACGCGCCAGGGCCAGCTGATCGCAGCGTCCACCTTCCAGAACATGACGGTCTACACCCTGGTCGCCCTGCTCTACCTGGCCATGAGCCTGCCGCTGGTATGGGGGCTCAGGCGTCTGGAAAAGCGCTTTGGAGCGGGAAGGAAGTCGCCATGATCGAGATCGATCACCTGGAAAAGGCCTACGGCGAGCATCGCGTGCTGCGGGGCGTCAACCTGCGCGTGGCACGTGGAGAAGTGGTGTGTCTGATCGGCCCTTCGGGATCAGGCAAGTCCACGGTGCTGCGCTGCATCAACGGCCTGGAGTCGTACCAGGGCGGCGAGGTGCGCGCCTTCGGTGAGCGCGTGGACACACGCGCGCCGTCCATCCACGCGCTGCGCAGCCGCATGGGCATGGTCTTCCAGCGCTTCAACCTCTTCCCGCACCGCACCGTGGTGCAGAACGTGATGGAAGGCCCCATCCATGTGAAGGGCCAGGCGCCCGGCCAGGCCCATGCCGAGGCATTGGAGCTGCTGCGCAAGGTAGGTCTGGCAGACAAGGCACAGGCTTGGCCCGCACAGCTTTCGGGCGGGCAGCAGCAGCGGGTGGCCATTGCCCGCGCCCTGGCCATGAAGCCAGAGGCCATGCTGTTCGACGAACCCACTTCGGCCCTGGACCCCGAGCTGGTAGGCGACGTGCTGGGCGTGATGCGCCAGCTGGCCGAAGAAGGCATGACGATGATCGTGGTCACGCACGAGATGGCCTTTGCTCGCGAGGTGGCCGACCGCGTGTGCTTTCTGCACGGCGGCACCATCGTGGAGGAAGGCCCTTCGGCCCAGGTGCTGGGCGCACCGCGCCATGCACGCACGCAGGACTTCCTGCGGCGCGTGCTGCACCAGCACTGTGCGCCATCAGAAGGTGCGGCATGACGATGGCAGCTACCGCCTCCATCGCATCGTCTTCGTCGGTACGCCCCGTGCTGTCGCACCCGTCAGCGCCATCGCTGTGGGCGGCCACTGCACCCGCCGCACCGCCCACGCCACCGCTGGCAGCAGCGCTGACCACCACCGACGTGCTGGTGATCGGCGCGGGATATACCGGCCTGTCGGCAGCACTGCACCTGGCCGAAAGCGGCGCCAGCGTGTGCGTGCTTGACGCCCATGCTCCCGGCTGGGGCGCGTCGGGCCGCAACGGCGGCCAGGTGAACCCCACCCTCAAGTACGACCCCGACGAACTGCAGCGCATCCACGGTGCCGCTCTTGGCGAGCGGCTGATCGACGCCGTCTCCCGCTCGGCCGACCTTGTGTACGGGTTGATCGAACGCCACGGCATCGACTGTGCGCCCGTGCGCGCCGGCTGGCTGCAGGTCGGATACACCCAGCAGGCGGTGGACGGCATGCATGCGCGCGCCCGGCAGTGGGAGCGGCGCGGCGTGCGCGTGGAACTGCTGGACCGCACTGCTACGGCAGCACGCACCGGCACGCCCGCGTTTGCAGGCGGCTGGCTGGATGGCCGCGCCGGCGCCATACAGCCGCTGGCCTACGTGCGCGGACTGGTGCGCGCCGCACAGACCCTGGGCGCGCAGGTCCACAGCGGATCGCCCGTGCTGGCACTGGAGCGACAGGGCACGGACCATTGGGCCGCCACCACGGCCCAGGGTCAACGCATACAGGCCAGGCAGGTGCTGCTGGCCACCAACGGCTATACCGATGGTCTGTGGCCTGGCCTGGCGCGCACGGTACTGGCAGCCAACAGCTTCATCGTGGCCACGCAGCCCCTGGGCAAGGCGGGCGCGCACATCCTGCCCGGGGGCGAGACAGGCTCGACCTCGCAGCGCCTGCTGCTGTACTTTCGCAAGGACGCACAAGGCCGTCTGCTCATGGGCGGGCGCGGACATTTTGCGGACCCGCAGGGTGCAGGCGACTATGCCCACCTGGAACGCGCCGTGGCGCTGATGTTCCCCGGACTGGGCCCCCTCCAATACGAGTACCGCTGGGCAGGGCGCATCGCCGTCACACGCGACTTCATGCCCCACCTGCACCAGCCTGCCCCCGGCATCACCATGGCCCTGGGCTACAACGGCCGCGGCATTGCCATGGCTACCCTGCTGGGGCGGGAGGCGGCCGCGCTGATGGCCGGCGGAAATGCGCCGGCCTGCCCCTTTCCGGTAACGCCGGTTCAGCCGATACCGCTGCATGGGTTGCAACGGTTGTACATAGCGGCAGGGGTGGCTTGGTACAGCCTGCTGGACCGGCTGGGTGCGTGAGGTTCAGTGGAGCCGGCCGATCAAGCCGCGCCGGCCTGGCGCACCAGCCGCAGCGCCTGCTGCGCCACGCGCTCGCCGAACAGGCGCGCGGTCTCCAGGTCGCCCGGCAGCATCTCGGCGGCCGAGGCATCCGAGGCCGATTGCGCCATGGCGCCGCTGAAGGCGCCTATCCAGTTGAGGTCGTTGCGCTGCGCGGCGCGCGCGTTGGACGGCAGCATGCCGCTGCCCACCCACAGCCCGCCGTGCTGCATGGCCAGCTGGAACAGATAGTCCAGCGTGGTCTGCTTGTTGCCGTTGACGCTGGCACTGTTGGTGAAGCCGGCGAACAGCTTGTCCTTCCAGGCCTGCACGAACCACGGCTTGGACGAGGCATCGGCAAAGCGCTTGAACTGCCAGCTGGGCCCGCCCATGTAGGTGGGCGAGCCGAAGATGATGGCATCTGCCGCCGCCAGCAGCTCCCAGCCGCCGGCAGGCAGCTGGCCGTCGCTGTCTATGGCCAGCATGCGCGCACCCGCGCCATCGGCCACGGCCTGGGCCATGCGCTGGGTGTGCCCGTAACCCGAGTGGTAGACCACCACGATATCTGCCATACAAGAAATCCTCGGGCGCCGGCCACGGCTCCAGGCCGGCAGGCGCCACATTCATCGATCATCCACGCCAAAAGGCCCCACAGCGCTGCTGCGGGGCCCACTCAGGCCGGTAGCCTAACAAAAATAAAGGAGCTGGCGGCAGTGCGCGGGCCACTCAATGGCGCCGTGCATCCACACTCCAGCCACCGGCGCCATGGGCGGCAAAGCCCAGCAGGCCGCCCGTGACGGCGATGTTCTTCCAGAACAGCAGCTGCTGCATCATGGCCGCGTCAGCCGGCACGCTCCAGTAGGCATGGAAGAAGAAGCTGGCCACCAGCGTGAAGAAGGCCAGCGCCAGGGCCGCCCAGCGCGTGCACCAGCCCAGCAGCAGGGCCAGCCCGCCGACGATCTCCACCACCAGGGCCACGGCCACGCCGATCTGCGGCATGGGCATGCCCACCGAGGCCGCATAGCCCACCGTGCCGGCGAAGCCTCCGATTTTCTGAAAGCCCGCAGGCACGAACATCAGCGCGATCAGGATGCGGCCGGCCAGCGCCAGCGGGTTGCTCAGACGGTTCAGCATGATGGTTACTCCTCGTGAATGCTCAGGCTTGCAGATCGAACACCAGGACCTCGGACTGTTCCCCGTCGTGCAGGCGCAGTCGCGGTTCATTCTCCACAAGGGCCGCATCGCCCGTTGTCAGCCGTTGCCCATTGACGCTCAGCGCGCCGCGCACCAGGTGCACATAGGTTTTGCGGCCGGGGGGCAGCTCCATTTCGGCGTGCTCATCGCCGTCGAACAGGCCGGCATAGAGCCGGGCATCGGCATGGACGGTGACCGAGCCATCCGCGCCATCGGGCGAGACCACCAGGCGCAGGCGGCCGCGCTTTTCCTCGTCGGCGAAGGCTTTCTGCGCATATCCGGGCGCAATGCCCGTCTCGCTGGGCAGCAGCCAGATCTGCAGGAAATGCGTGGTCTGGCCTGGTGCGTGGTTGTGCTCGCTGTGCACCACGCCCGAGCCGGCGCTCATGCGCTGCACCTCTCCCGGCGAGATGGTCTGCTCATTGCCCATGCTGTCCTTGTGCGAGAGCCGGCCTTCGAGCACGTAGCTGATGATCTCCATGTCCTTGTGGCCATGGGCGCCAAAGCCCGTACCCGGGGCGATATGGTCTTCATTGATCACGCGCAGGTTGCCAAAGCCCATGTGGCGCGGATCGTGATAGCCCGCAAACGAGAAGCTGTGGTGCGAGCGCAGCCAGCCGTGGTCGGCATGGCCGCGTTCGCGGGATTTGCGCAGGGCGATCATGTGTATGTCCCTTTCAACTGGTCAGATCTTCAAAACTCTTGCGTCGGTGGCTCCACTGTAGAAGCCGCTGTAGCAGGCCAGGCACAGCGGGATTGATGGCATCATTCAAAGCTTTTGAATCCATAACGCCCCATGCCCAGCCCCCGCGACGTGCTCACTCCCGACAGCCTGGCCATGCTCCAGGCCATTGCCGAGGCCGGCAGCTTTGCCGCCGCCGCACGCCAGCTGGGCCTGGTGCCAAGTGCCCTGACCTACCGCGTGCGCCAGATCGAGGATGCGCTGGACGTGCTGCTGTTCGACCGCCGCTCGCGCCACGCCCAGCCCACCGAGGCCGGCCGGGAACTGCTGCGCGAAGGCACCCGGCTGCTGCATGAGATCGACACCGTGGCCCACCGCGTGCGCCGTGTGGCCACGGGCTGGGAGCCGCACCTGACCATCGTGGTGGACGGCGCCGTGGCGCGCACGCCCATGCTGGAACTGGTCGAGGCCTTCTACGCCATGCAGCCGCCCACGCGGCTGAAGCTGCGCGACGGCATTCTCACCGGCACGCTGGAGACGCTGACCTCGGGCCGCGCCGACCTGGCCATCGGCGTGGCCGTCAACTCCAGCAACGTGGCGGGCCTGCAGGCCTGCGAGCTGGGCGAGCTGGACTTCGTCTTTGCCGTGGCGCCCCACCATCCGCTGGCCACGGCGCCCGAGCCCATCACCGACGCGACGCTGCTGCAGCACCGCATCATCGCCGTGGCCGATTCAGGCCTGCGCGACAGCGCCAGCATGGGCCTGCTCAGCGGCCAGGACATCTTCACCGTGGACTCCATGCAGGCCAAGATCGAGGCCCAGGTGCGCGGCATAGGCTGCGGCTTCCTGCCCCATTTCATGGCCGACGTCTATGTGCAGGCCGGCCTGCTGGTAACGCGCCAGGTCGCCCGGCCCTCGCGCAATGTGCGCATGCACTACGCATGGTCCTGCCCGCCGCAGCAGGACCCGCCGCGCGCGCTGCAGTGGTGGCTGCAGCAGCTGGAAAGCCCCGCCACGCGCCGCGCTCTCATGGAAAATCATCACCGACATTGAGCTGGCGCACGCCGCCGGGCGGTCTGTGCGGGTGTAGAGTGGTTACGCGG
>NZ_JTKZ01000024.1:0-548 GCF_000799035.1 Delftia sp. ZNC0008 | reverse complement strand
CCGCGTTTCGTGGCCAGCACCTTTGGCGAAGGCGACCCGCCGGATGCCGCGCGCCGCTTTGCCCGCCTGCTGGGCGCGGCCTCGGGCTCGGCCCTGCCGCACCTGCAATACGGCCTGCTGGCGCTGGGCGATCGGCAGTACGCGGCCTTCTGCGGCTTTGGCCATGCACTGGACCACCAACTGCGCCGCCTGGGCGCACAGCCCGTGTTTCCGCTGATCGAGATGGATGGCGAGGACGCCCAGGCCTGGCATGCCTGGCAGCAGGCGCTGGCAGGGCATTTCGGCGCCGTGCTGCCCGTGTGCGATGCCCTGCCTGCGTCTTCGGCGGAACCGCTTGCCGATGCCACGGCCTTTGCCGCATGGCCGCTGCAGGCGCGCAGCCTGTGCAACGCGGGCAGCCAGGGCGCAGGGCTTTATGTACTGGACTTGGCACCGCCCGAAGGCGTGGCCCCGCTGTGGCGGGCTGGTGCGCTGGCCGAGGTGCTGCCACGCCATGGCACAGCCACCGTGCAGGCCTGGCTGGCCGCCCAGGAATGTGATGGACGCGG
>NZ_JTKZ01000640.1:0-385 GCF_000799035.1 Delftia sp. ZNC0008 | reverse complement strand
CTGCGGCAACCGCATCGCGCAAATGCATGCAGACCACAGCCAGCAGCAACTGCACTACGACGGAGCACACCAGCTCATCGCCGTGCGCAGCAGCCAGATCCAGGGCAACGCCGAGCAGTTGCGCCACCACAGCCGCTACACCTACGACGCCCTGGGCAGGCGCCTGAAGCAGCAGGTCGAAAGCGCGGACTCCACAGAATCCATCCGCACCCACTACTACGGCTGGGACGGCGACCGCCTCATCCACACCGAACGCCTGCAGCATGGCGATGACACGCGCCACATAGAACACACCATCTACGAACCCGGCAGCTTCACGCCCCTGGTGCGCCTGAGCACCACGGCCAGCGGCGACCCCCAAGACGAGCCCCACCTGCTGGTGCAA
>NZ_JTKZ01000769.1:0-588 GCF_000799035.1 Delftia sp. ZNC0008 | reverse complement strand
CCGCGTTGCTCCATGGAGAACCTGCCGCCGCTGGGCCAGTTCCGCACCACGGTGCTGCAGTACGAGGTGCAGCACGCGGGCAACGAGGACCTGCCGCCGGCCATGCTCAACCTGCCGCGCCTGTGCAACCACTGCGACAACCCGCCCTGCGTGCCGGTCTGCCCGGTGCAGGCCACCTTCCAGCGCAGCGACGGCATCGTGCTGGTGGACAACGAGCGCTGCGTGGGCTGCGGCTACTGCGTGCAGGCCTGCCCCTATGACGCGCGCTTCATCAACCACGAGACGCAGACCGCCGACAAGTGCACCTTCTGCGAGCACCGCCTGGAAGCCGGCCTGCTGCCGGCCTGCGTGGAAAGCTGCGTGTGCGGCGCCCGCGTGATCGGCGACCTCAACGACGAGGGCAGCGAGATCCGCCAGCGCATGCGCGAGCACGCCAAGGACCTCAAGGTGCTCAAGCCCGCCATGGGCACGGACCCGCATGTGTACTACCTGGGATTGCCCGACGCCTTCGTCGACGGCGTGGACGGGCAGGCCAGCGTGCGGCTGGTCACTTCCCACTGAACGCAAGGAGCATCCCAGGCAACGCGG
>NZ_JTKZ01000046.1:0-2193 GCF_000799035.1 Delftia sp. ZNC0008 | reverse complement strand
CCGCGTCCTGTCCTGGGATCTGCTGGACGCGCAAGGCCCCCAGCAATGGCCGCTGCCCGAAGGCGCAGCCCTGGGCCGCGCACGGCTCTACGAAGACGGCCGCTTTCCCACGCCCGATGGACGCGCCCGCTTTGCCCTGCTGCCCTGGCAGCCGCTGGCCGAGTCGCCCGATGCGAGCTACCCCTTCAGCCTGACCACGGGCCGGCTGCGCGACCAGTGGCACGGCATGAGCCGCACGGGCCAGCTGGGACGACTGTTCGGCCAGGCTGCCGAGCCCAGTGTGCAGATGCATCCGCAGGACATGGCCGAGCGCGGCCTGCGCGCGGGCGACCTGGTGCAGGTGAGCAGCCGCCGCGGTGCCCTGCTGGTGCCGGTGCAGCCCGATGCCACGCTCGCGCCCTCCCAGCTCTTCATGGCCATGCACTGGGGCGGCGAGTACCTGGGCGGCACGGCCACGGGGGGCCTCAACGCACTGACCACGCCAGCCTTCTGCCCCGCATCCAAGCAGCCTGAACTCAAGCACACGGCCGTCAAGCTGCAAAAGGCCGCTCTGCCCTGGACCCTGCTGGCCATGGCCTGGCTGCCCGAGGACCGCGTGCTGGCCGTGCGCGAGCAGTTGTCCGCCCTCATGCCGCACTTCGGCTTTGCCAGCTGCGTGCCTTTCGGCAATGCCGTGCCGCTGCAGGACGCCGCCCGCGCCCGCCACGGAGTGCTGCTGCGCGCCGCCGCGCATGAGGCGCCCGACGACGCCCTCATCGCGCAGATCGAGTCCCTGCTGGGCCTGGATGCCGCCGACACCCTGCGCTACAGCGACCGCCGCCGCCAGCACAGCCGTGCGCTGCGGCTGGACCGCACCAGCCTGTCCACCACGGTCGAAGCCTTGCTGCTGGCCGGAGACACGCGCGCCGGCAGCTGGCTGGGCACCCTGCTGAGGGACCAGTTGCCGGCCCAGGACTATGGGCGCCTGCTGCTCATGTCCTCGGCCTCGGCACCGCTGCCCCTGGCGCAGCGCACGCGCCAGGTCTGCGCGTGCTTCGACGTGGACGAGGCCGCCATCGAAGGCGTGCTTGCGCGCTGCGAGGGCAGCGACGATGCCCGCCTGGCCGCTTTGCAAGGCCAATTGCGCTGCGGTACCAACTGCGGCTCCTGCCTGCCTGAACTCAAGCGCCTGGTGCGCCACATCCCCGTTGCGCCCAGCCCGCAGGCGGCATGAAAGAGGCCATGGAACGACAGGTTTGCATATATAGCGAAAAGTAATGAAACCTGCGGGAAAATATGCGCCCACAGGATTCCACCCACGATCACCACGCCATGGGCATCAGCCAATACATCAAGGAAATAGGCCGCGGCGCACGCGGAGCCAAGGCGCTGGAGCGCGCGCAGGCCGCCGACCTGTTCGGCCAGGTGCTGGACGGGGGCGTCACCGATCTGGAGATCGGCGCCTTCTGCATCGCCATGCGCATCAAGGGCGAGACGGTCGAGGAGATGAGCGGCTTCCTGGATGCCGTGCATGCGCGCGCCGCGCGCTTTCCCGCCTCGGCCCATGGCCGCCCCGTGATCGTGCTGCCCAGCTACAACGGCGCGCGCCGCCTGCCCGTGCTCACGCCCCTGCTGGCCCTGCTGCTGGCGCGCGAAGGCCTGCCCGTGCTGCTGCACGGCATGCGCACCGAGGCGCGGCGCATCCTGGCCAGCGATGTGCTGCAGGCGCTGGGCATTGCGCCGCTGCAGGCACCCCAGGCACTCGATGGCGGCCAGGTGGCCCATCTGCATACCGAACACCTGCATCCGGCGCTGGCCCGGCTGCTGTCCGTGCGCGAGGTCATCGGCCTGCGCAATCCGGGCCACAGCGTGGTCAAGCTGCTGGCGCCCTGCGACGGCCCCTGCCTGCTGGTGACGGCCTACACCCATCCCGAGTACCTGCCCATGCTGCACGGCACCTTCGGGACGCTGGGCATGAATGTGCTGCTCTCGCGCGGGCTGGAGGGCGAGGTCGCGGCCGACCCGCGCCGGCTGCCGCGCTACGACGGATTCGTCGCAGGCGCCCACCAGCTGCTGGCCGAGCAGCAAAGCGGCACGGCCTCCGAAATCCCGGGCCTGCCCGCCGAGATCGACGTGGACACCACGGCGCGCTACACCGAGGACGTGCTTGCGGGCCGCCTGCCCGTGCCGCCGGCGCTCACGCGCCAGGTGGAA
>NZ_JTKZ01000517.1:0-861 GCF_000799035.1 Delftia sp. ZNC0008 | reverse complement strand
CCGCGTCGGCGCGGCCTTCGCAGTGCACGCTGCCGCCGTGGCGCTGGGCGATGGAGCGCACCAGGGCCAGGCCCAGGCCCACGCCGCCCGAGCGCTCGCTGGCGCCGGGCAGGCGGAAGAACTTCTCGAAGATGCGCTCGCGGTGGGCCGGCGCCACGCCGGGGCCGTGGTCGCAGACGCGGATCTCGGCCATGGCGTCCTGGCGCGCCAGCTCCAGCGTGATGGCGCCCTGGCTGTAGCGGCGCGCGTTCTCCAGCAGGTTGCGCACGGCACGGCGCAGCAGCTTGGAGATGCCGGGCACTTCCAACGCGTCGGTGGACTGCAGGTCCAGGTCGGCATCCACGCGTGCGCATTCCTCGGCGGCCAGGCCGATCAGGTCCACGGGCTCGATCGTGCCCACGTCGCCCTCATAGGTCTCCAGCCGGCTGGCCAGCAGGATCTCGTCCACCAACTGGTCCAGCTCGCTGATGTTGCGCTGGATCTCGGCGCGCGCGCGGGCGCTGGCTGGGTCGTCGCCCATGAATTCCAGGCCCATGCGGATGCGCGTCAGCGGCGAGCGCAGCTCGTGCGAGGCATTGGCCAGCAGCGATTTGTGCGAGGTCACCAGGGTCTCGATGCGCGCGGCGGCGGCGTTGAACTGGTGGGCCAGGTCGGCCACCTCGTCGCTGCCGTGCTCGGGCACGCGCACCGACAGGTCGCCCTCGCCAAAGCGCTTGACGCCGCGCTGCAGGTTCTCCAGCCGCTTGAGCAGGCGGCGGATGATGGGGAACACGCCCACGGCCACGGCCACGCCCACCAGGCCCAGCGTGTCCTTGAGCACCGTGGTCAGCAGCCCGCCCACGCCGTTGAGGATGGGCTTGA
>NZ_JTKZ01000372.1:0-375 GCF_000799035.1 Delftia sp. ZNC0008 | reverse complement strand
AGCCTGGATCGCATCGAGACCTACTACTTCGAAGGTGCGGCGGGCCTGTCGCGCCTCATCGCCCACCACAAGGCCGACGGCAGCCGCTGGCTGCAAAGCTACGACAGCTTCGGCCGCCTGGCCTCGCGCACCGACCCGCTGGGCCGCAGCGTCCACCTCAGGCGCGACGGCCAGGGCCGGCTCATCGGCGTGCAACTGCCCGACGGGCGCAGCACCCAGCAGGAACACGACGAAGCCACGGGCCGCCTGCTCACCTCCACCGACCCGGCAGGCGCCACCACCGGCTACCAATACGACGCCTGGGGCCGTCTCACCCAGATCACCCAGGCCGACGGCAGCACCGAGCGCTACCACTACCCCGACCCCCAGGAAGCG
>NZ_JTKZ01000698.1:0-737 GCF_000799035.1 Delftia sp. ZNC0008 | reverse complement strand
CCGCGTAGCGCCTGCGGGGCCAGCAGCTCCACGGCGGCCAGGGCCTCGGGCTTGCCCGTCCAGGGCGCCATGGCGTGCACGCAGGCCTCTGAAAACACCAGTCCGTGCAGGCCCCGCACATGGCCCAGCATGCGCTGCGGATGCACCTGCAGCGACTGGGCGGCCTGGCGCAATGCGGCGGCGGCGCCATGCACATGGCGCCACAGGTCGGGCCAGTGCGCGACCTCGGCCTGCCACTCGCCCAGCGCGCGTTCATGGGCCTGGGCCATGCAGCCCAGCAGCAGGGCCGCGAGTTGGGGGATGGCCTGGGCCTGTGCCACCGCCTGCATCAGGTGCACGGGATTGCGCTTGTGCGGCATGGCGCTGGAGGTGCTGCCGCGCGGCGCCTCGGCGATCTCGCCCACCTCGTACTGCGCCATCAGCGACCAGTCCCGGGCCAGCTTGGCCAGGCTGCCGCCGCACACAGCCGCTTCCATGGCCAGGCGCATCCAGTCGTCGCGCTGCGTATGCCAGCTGCGGTCGCAGGCCGACAGGCCCAGGCGCCGGGCCAGTGCCTGCTCCACCTCGGCACGGTGGCTTCCCAGCACGGCGCCATTGCCCACGGCGCCGCCCAATTGCACGCACAGCGCAGCGGTGGCAAGCCTTTCAAACTGTTCGATGCTGCGGCCCACGGCGGCAGCCGACTGCGCGCACTTGAATCCGAAGCTGGTGATCTGCGCGGGCTGCAGCAGACGCGG
>NZ_JTKZ01000428.1:0-485 GCF_000799035.1 Delftia sp. ZNC0008 | reverse complement strand
ATTTATATTTTTTGGACCCGGGTTGGGCACGGTCTTTGCCCTCGATTCGGTTTGGAAGCGTCAGGCTCCAAAGAAAAAGCCCCTGACGGGCGCACCCAGGGGCTTGAGGCACCGCCTAGACTTGGCGCGCACCTCCTTGCTTGGTGTATCGGCAGCTCCTCGCCTAACTTTTGGCTGTTTCGATCAGGAACTGCTCGCGCTCCTTGCCGTTGATCCAGTTCGGGGGCTTGCCCCGGCCGGTCCAAGTGGCGCCAGTCTCCGGGTCTCGGAACTTGGGCGCTCCCGCCAGGCCCTTCACCTTGGAACCACTGGCAGGAAATACATCCAGCTCAGTGAGCTGGTACTGCTGAACCAGGGTTCGGACCTCGGCCACCGCTCCGGCCTTCTCCGTTTTCATCACTTCGGCGATGCGTGCATCCAGCTCGGCTTTTTGCTGCAAAAGGGTCTTGTAGTCGGTCATCTTGTTTTGTTCAATTCTTCTGGAT
>NZ_JTKZ01000138.1:0-6067 GCF_000799035.1 Delftia sp. ZNC0008 | reverse complement strand
CCGCGTCTCGTCGATGGCATCGCCGGGCTGCATGGCGCCTGAGCGCAGCTCGTCTTCCAGCGATTGCCGTATACGCTCCTGCAGGCTGGACGTGGCCGGGGTTTTCTCCAATGGCTGCTTGGCTGGAAGCATTTTCTAATTCAAATATATCTGATTGACTGACTGATACATATGACGCCCAGACTCGACATCCAGGATCACCTGGCCACCATCACGCTGCAGCGCCCCGAAGCGGCCAACAAGCTGGCCCCCGAAGACCTGGGCACGCTGGTCGCGCATGTGGAGCTTATCAACCGCCGCGACGATGTGCGCGTGGTGGTGCTGCGCAGCGAGGGCAAGTACTTTTGCAGTGGCTATGATATATCAGAGATCCAAGGCAGCCAGACCGAGGGCAGCAGCTTCGGCGAGATGGTGGACGCCATCGAGCAATGCCGCGCCGTGACCGTGGCCGCCATCCACGGCGGCGTCTACGGCGGTGCCACCGACATGGCCCTGGCCTGCGACTTTCGCGTGGGCAGCACGGCGGCCGAAATGTTCATGCCGGCCGCGCGCCTGGGCCTGCATTTCTACGCGGGCGGGCTGGAGCGCTATGTCTCGCGCCTGGGCCTGGACACGGCCAAGCGGCTGTTCCTGACCTGCGAGCGCATCCAGGCCCCGGAGATGAAGGCCTGCGGATTCCTCACCCATCTGGCCGAACCCGCCGCCTTCGACGCGGCCGTGGCCCAGCTCACCGGCACGCTGGCCGCCATGGCGCCCATCCCTTTGTTCGGCATGAAAAAGCACCTGAACCTGATTGCGCGCGGCCGCCATGACGTGGCCGAGATCACGCGCGAGGTGCAGCGCAGCATCGCCTCCGAAGACCTGCAGGAAGGCGGCCGGGCCTGGCGCGAGAAACGCAGCCCGGAGTTCAAGGGGCGCTGAACCGCATCCTCCCGCATACACGCAGATTGCCCGTGGTGCTGCCTACCGCCCACAGCCCACGGAACCGGCGCGGCCCAACCCGGGGACACCGAGGAAGGGCCGCTCCCGCACCGAGGGTGTCGCCGGTTGCCCGTACGCCCCCCTTTAGGGGGAAGGCGCGCAGCGACTCAGGGGGTATCAATAAACAGGAGACAAGCCATGTTCAAGCGTTTTGCACTGTCGTTGCTGCTGGCCGGATTGGCCGGTGGCGCGATGGCCCAGTCCTATCCCGCCCGGCCCGTCACGCTGGTCGTGGGATTTCCTCCCGGCGGCGGCGCCGACGCGGTGGCGCGCATCGTGGCCGACAAGGTCGGCAAGATCCTGGGCCAGCCCCTGCTGGTGGACAACCGCCCGGGCGCCGGCACCACGCTGGCCTCCGAGCATGTGGCGCGTGCAGCGCCCGACGGCTACACGCTGCTGCTGGGCAGCGCCAACATCTATGGCTCGGACCAGCTGCTCTACAAGAGCGCGCGCTATGAAGGCGCGCGCAATTTCACGGGCATCACGCGCTGGAGTTCGGCCCCCATGCTGCTGGCCGTGCGCAAGGATTTTCCGGGCCAGAGCGTGGGCGATCTGGTGGCGCTGGCGCGCAGCCAGCCCGACAAGCTCAGCTATTCCTCCTCGGGCGCAGGCGTGATCACGCACCTGGCCACGCTGTCGTTTGCGGGTGCCAGCGGCGGTCTGCGCATGCTGCATGTGCCGTTCAAGGGCGGGGCGCCATCGATACAGGCCGTGGCCGCTGGCGATGTGGACCTGACCTTCGGCACGCCGCCCTCCGTGCTGCCGCTGGCCCAGGCGGGCAAGCTGCGCATGCTGGCCGTGAGCACGGCCGAGCGCTCGCCGCTGTTCCCCGAGCTGCCGGGCATGAAGGAGTCTGGCGTGCCGGGCTTTGACTACACCTTCTGGTTCGGCCTGTTCGCCCCGGCGGGTCTGCCCGAGGACGTGGCCAGGAAGCTGTTCGATGCCAGCACCAAGGCCCTGGAAGACCCCGATGTGAAGGCCAGGCTGGCCAAGCAGGGCAATCTGGCCGCGCCCTCGGCATCCCTTGAGGAATTCCGTACCTGGGCCTTGAAGGAAGGTCAGGAGTCCAAGGCCTTGACCCAGCGTTCCGGAGCCGGATTGCAGTGAATATGAATGATCAAACCATGAATGAACAAGCCACGGGCCTGCCGCTGCAAGGCCTTACCGTCATCGACCTCACGCGCGTGCTGGCCGGCCCCATGTGCACGCAGATGCTGGCCGACCTGGGCGCGCGCGTGATCAAGGTGGAGCAGCCCGGCACGGGCGACGATGCGCGCGGCATCGGGCCGTTCGTGGACGGGGGCTCGGCCTATTTCCTCTCGGTCAATCGCAACAAGGAGTCGATTGCGCTGGACCTCAAGCAGCCCCAGGACCGCGAGGTCTTCGAGCGCCTGCTGCAAGGCGCCGATGTGCTGGTCGAGAACTTTCGCCCCGGCACCATGGACAAGCTCGGCTATGGCTGGGAGACCCTGCATGCACGCCATCCCCGGCTGGTGATGACCTCGGTCTCGGGCTTTGGCCAGACGGGACCCTACAGCGGCTTTCCTGCCTACGACATGGTGGTGCAGGCCATGAGCGGCATGATGAGCGTGACCGGCCACCCGGACGCCGGGCCCTGCCGCGTGGGCGTGTCCATCGGCGACCTGGGCGCGGGCCTGTACGCGGTCATCGGCACACAGGCGGCCTTGATGCGCCGCTCGCGCACGGGGCAGGGCGAGCGCGTCGATGTCTCCATGCTCGACTGCCAGGTGGCCTTGCTGGAAAACCCTGTGGCCCGCCTGGGCGCGCTGGGCAGCGTGCCGGGGCCTATCGGCACGCGGCATCCCTCCATGGCGCCCTTCGATGTGTTCGCGGCGCAGGACGGCTGGTTCGTCATCGCCGTGGGCAGCGATGCGCTGTTTCGCAAGCTCTGCGGCCTGCTGCAATTGCCCGAACTGGCGCAGGACGCGCGCTTTGCCGGCAACGCGCAGCGGTGCGAGCACCAGGCCGAGCTCAAGGCCGCGCTGCAGGCGCGCCTGCGGGACAGTCCCAGGGCGCATTGGCTGGGGTTGCTCACTGATAATGGCATCCCGGCGGGGGAGTACAACAGCGTGGCCGACATCGTCGAGCACCCCCAGGTGCGCGAGCGCGGCATGCTGGCCCAGGTGCAGACGCCCAGCGGCCAGACGCTGCGCGTGGCGGGCAATCCCTTGCAGGCCTCGCTCGGCCAGCCCCTGGTGCGCAGGCAGCCGCCCGCGCTGGACGCGGACCGCGAGCGCATCCTGCGCGAGCTGTCCGTGGCGCCGCCTTCGCCAATCCATGAACGTGCCTGAGATTTCCCGGTCCCCAGCGGATTCTTCCTTCTTCTTCACAGCCATGACCAACCGCAATCTGTTCGCTGCCTTGCGCGCCGCCTTTCCCCAGGATCTGCAAAAGTGGGCCGTAGAGGCCATAGGCGCTGACGGCGCCAGCCTGTTCTACAGCTGGGCAGACCTGGACCGTGGCAGCGCGCGCATGGCCAACCTGCTGCAGTCACTGCAGCTGCCGCCCGCCAGCCGCATTGCCGTACAGGTGGACAAATCGGTGGAAGCGCTGATGCTCTACCTGGCCACGCTGCGCAGCGGCCATGTCTTTCTGCCGCTGAACACCGCCTACCAGGCCGCCGAGATCGAGTACTTCGTGGGCAATGCCGAGCCCGCCGTCGTGGTCTGCACGCCGGCCAATTTCGGCTGGGTGTCCAAGATCGCCTTCACCTCGGGCGTGGCCCATGTCTACACCCTGGGCGACGACCGCAGCGGCACGCTGCTGGAGCGCGCCGCCCACCATGGCGACGAGCAGGAGGTGGTGGAGCGCGGCGAGGACGATCTGGCCGCCATCCTCTACACCAGCGGCACCACGGGCCGCAGCAAGGGGGCGATGCTCACGCACGGCAACATGCTGTCCAACGCCGAAACCCTCAAGGACTACTGGGGCTGGCAGGACGGCGACGTGCTTATCCACGCGCTGCCCATCTTCCATGTGCACGGCCTGTTCGTGGCCATCCATGGTGCGCTGCTCAACGGCAGTCCCATGATCTGGCTGGCCAGGTTCGAACCCGGCACGGTGATCTCGCGCATGCGTGACGCCACCGTCTTCATGGGCGTGCCCACGCTCTACGTGCGCATGCTGGCCGATGCGCGGCTCACGCGCGAGGCGGCGGCCCACATGCGGCTGTTCATCTCGGGCTCGGCACCCATGCTGGTGGAGACGCACCGCGACTGGCAGGAGCGCACCGGCCACGTCATCCTGGAGCGCTACGGCATGAGCGAGACCATCATGCTGACCTCCAACCCCTACCGTGCCGATGGCCGCAACGGCGGCCAGTCCGAGCGCCGCGCCGGCACCGTGGGCTTTGCGCTGCCCGGCGTGGGCGTGCGCATCGTGGACGACGCAGGCCAGCCGGTGGCTGTGGGCGAGATCGGCAACATCCAGGTGCGCGGCCCCAATGTGTTCAAGGGCTACTGGCGCATGCCCGAGAAGACGGCCGAGGAGTTCACGGCCGATGGCTGGTTCCGCACGGGCGACGTGGGCAAGCTCGACGAGCGGGGCTATGTGAGCATCGTGGGCCGCAGCAAGGACCTGATCATCTCGGGCGGCTACAACGTCTATCCGGCCGAGATCGAAGGCTTCATCAACGAGCTGCCCGGCGTGGCCGAAAGCGCCCTGGTCGGCGTGCCGCACCCCGACTTCGGCGAGGTGGGCGTGGTGGTGGTGGTGCCGCGTCCCGGCGCTTCGCTCGAGCCCCAGGCGGTGGTCGATGCGCTCAAGGGCCAACTGGCCAATTTCAAGATTCCCAAGCGCTGCTTCGTGGTGCAGGAGCTGCCGCGCAACACCATGGGCAAGGTGCAGAAGAATCTCCTGCGCGACCAGCACAAGCAGTTGTTCGCCTGAGTGGTCGCCAAGGCGCGGGTCGCGCCCTGGCCTGATTGAAAAAGCAAAAGGCATCGGCGCCGCCGATGCCTTTTTTTGTGCAGCGAAAGCCGAAGCTGCCGCTACCCTTCAGCGCAGTACCAGCACGGGAATGTGGGTGTGCGTGAGCACGTGCTGCGTCTCGCTGCCCAGCAGCAGGCGCTGCAGGCCCTTGCGGCCGTGCGAGGCCATGACGATGAGGTCGCAGTCGCGGCGCTTGGCCACGTCGATCACGCTTTCGGCCACCAGGTCGGACTTGACGATCTCCGTGGTCACGTGGACCTTGAGCGCCTGGCCCTTGGCGTGGATGGCATCCAGCACGGTCTGCGCGTTGGCCGTCCACTGGCCTTCGATGCGTTCGATCTGCTTGAGATCCACGGTTTCGCCGCCTTCGAAGTAGCTGCGCGGATAGTGCTGGACCACCTTGACGACGATCACGCTGGCGCCGCACAAAGCGGCAAGGCCCAGGCCGCTGTCCACGGCCTTGTCGGAAAGCTCGGAACCGTCGGTGGCGATCAGGATGCGGTTGTACATGCGTGCTCCTTTCGTGTGTGCTGATGGGTGGGACGAAGTCAGCATAGACCCAACCATGAGTTAACGGTTGATTAATGTCAATACGCTTATCATGCCCCCCGATTACGCTAAGAACCATGCCCCACACCATTGCAGCCCCATCCAGCGAGGCGGCGGTGGCGGCGCCTGATTCAGGTCTCTCGCCCTCGCAGCAGGCCACGGCCCGACTGCTGGATGATCCGCAGGAGTGGAGTTCGTTCGGACGGCCCGCAGGCCCCGCAACTCCCGCCGACCCTTCCAAAGAACCCACCGATTTCCCTGCCTGGGATTCGCACGTCGTTCTGGAGGGCATGCACTGTGCCGCATGCGCGCTGACCATCGAGGATGCGCTGCGGGCCGTGCCCGGGGTGGAGAAGGCCGAAGTCAGCGCAGCCACGCGCCGCGCGCGAGTCACCTGGCGCCACGAGCAGGTGCTTCCATCCCAGTGGATGGAGGCCGTGCGGCGCGCCGGCTACCAGGCGCTTCCTGCGCGCGATGCCTTTGCGCGCGAGCGCCGCCAGGCCGAAAGCCGCCGTGCGCTGTGGCGCTGGCTGGTGGCCGGCTTTTGCATGATGCAGGTGATGATGTATGCGTGGCCCGCCTACGT
>NZ_JTKZ01000429.1:0-479 GCF_000799035.1 Delftia sp. ZNC0008 | reverse complement strand
AGTTGGAGACTACGCTGCTGGACGACGCCTACAAGCTGGAGATGCTGGCGTTCGAGACCGCCAAGACCACGGCAGACAATGCCCTGGCCGCCTTCAATGCGGCGGTCGAGCACTACAAGGCGCTGCTGGCAGGGTACCAAGCCTATGCTGCCGCCTATGACACGGTGATCCGGGCCGAGCTCAACAAGGTCGAGGTCTACAAGGCCATGCTGGCGGCCGAGCAGACCAAGGCCGACATCAACAAGTCCCTGGTGGATCGCTACCGCGCCGAGATCGACGGGCGCATGGCGGTGGTCGAGATCTACAAGGCCCGCGTGGGCGCGGCCCAGACCCTTGTCGAGCTCGAGCGCGCACGCATCCAGGCCGGGGGCGAAGAGGTCAAGGCTTTCGTGGCCACGGTCAATGCACAGACAGCACTGGTTGACATCTACAAGACCCAGGTGGGAGCTGAGACTGCGAAGGTGGACGCTTATCGTGCG
>NZ_JTKZ01000478.1:0-310 GCF_000799035.1 Delftia sp. ZNC0008 | reverse complement strand
CCGCGTTGATGACGGGGCTGCTGCTGGGCATCTTGCTGTCGCGCGTGGTCAGCGGCCTGCTGGCCGAGCATGGGGGCTGGCGCAGCGTCTACCTGCTGGCCGCCGCTGCCATGGCACTGCTGGGGGTGGCCCTGTGGCGCGGGCTGCCCAGTTTCAAACCCACCACGCAACTGGGCTATGGCGCGCTGCTGGGCTCCATGGTGCAGCTGTGGCGCAGCCAGCCTGCGCTGCGCCGCGCGGCACTGGCACAGGGCCTGCTGTCGGTGGCCTTCAGCGCGTTCTGGTCCACGCTGGCCGTGATGCTACGCGG
>NZ_JTKZ01000741.1:0-22329 GCF_000799035.1 Delftia sp. ZNC0008 | reverse complement strand
CGCAAGGCCGAACTCGACGCCCAGATCGCCCAGGCCCAGGCCGAGCGCAAAGCCGAGGGCATCGCCCAGGCCCGCGCGCTGATCCAGGAGCACGGCCTGACCGCTGCCGATGTCTTCCCCGCCGCAAAGACCAAGGGCAGCGTGGGCGCCCCGAAGTACCGCGACCCCGCCACCGGCGCCACCTGGACCGGCCGGGGCAAGCCGCCGAACTGGATCAACGGCAAGGACCGCACGCCATTCCTGATTTCCCAGACGGCAGCCTAATTGACGAGTTCGCGCAGGCTTTTAAGAATGCGAGCCTGCGTTGCTTTATCAGTAGGGTCGTCGACCTCAATCACAAGCAGGTGATATGGCTGTTGCACGGACCTACTCATTGCAGCGAGCGCTGGCACCTCGTAAATCGAAACCCCAAGTTTTTCGCCGGGGCGTGAAAGCATGACCATGCTGGCATGCCATAAATTCACGGCATTGAGTTTCTCTTCAGGTATTCGAATATCCATAGCGATTTACTCCTGCATCTCAATTGCAGAAACGCTCTTGTTTGAGACGAATTGCCAATGAGAAACCCATTAGATAACGAGCGAAAAATTATTCAAAGCCGCATTACATATGCGCACATCTAAGGAGGCATGAGCACAGCGCATGGGCGCTGTCCCGATACCTCCCCTCCTTCCAAAGCCGCCCGGCCCTGCCGCGAGCGGCTTTTTTTGGCCCAAAGGAACCCCAACCGATGAAGCGCGACAGAACCAGATCCATCTGGCGCGGGATGCGTGCGCGCTGCCGCAATCCGAAGCACATCAGCTATCCAAATTACGGCGGCGCTGGCGTGAGCGTCTGCGCACGCTGGGAAAGCTACGAGAACTTCCTGGCGGATATGGGTCCTGCCCCGCCTGGCCTGTCTATCGAACGCCTTGACCGAAGCCAGCCGTATTGCCCGAGCAACTGCATCTGGGCAACACCGAAGCAGCAGGCCCGCAATCGATCGAACAACGTCCTGATCCAGTTCCGGGGCGAGTCCCTGCCCATTGCGGCCTGGGCGGAGCGCTACGGCCTGGCAGTTGGAACGTTGTGGCGGCGGCTCAAGGCGGGCGCCCCCATGGACATCGCCGTCAGCAAACCCCTTCTCCGCGGCAAGCCTTGGCGCGGCCACCAAAGACCCAGGAAAGAATGCACATGAAGCGAGACCAGTTCTCCATGGCCCTGCCATTCCCCAATGAGTTGGTGATTGACAACTTTGCCGGCGGCGGTGGCACGTCCACCGGGCTGGAAGCCGCCTTCGGCCGGCCGGTGGACATCGCCATCAACCACGACCCGGAAGCCTTGGCGATGCACGCGGCAAACCACCCGCACACGTTGCACCTGTGCGAGAGCGTGTGGGACGTGAACCCGATCCAGGTCACCGGCAATCAGCCCGTGGCGCTGGTCTGGCTGTCGCCCGACTGCAAGCACTTCAGCAAGGCTAAGGGCGGCACGCCCGTCAGCAAGCACATCCGTGGCCTGGCCTGGGTGGGCATGCGCTGGGTGGCGATGTGCAAGCCCCGCGTGCTCATGCTGGAGAACGTGGAGGAGTTCCAGACCTGGGGACCGATCCTCGTCGGCCCTGACGGCCTGGCCCGGCCGGACCCCACACGCCGGGGCAAGACCTTCCAGTCGTTCGTGCGCCAGCTCAAGGCCCACGGCTATCAGGTGGACTGGCGCGAGCTGCGCGCCAGCGACCACGGCACGCCCACGATCCGCAAGCGCCTGTTTCTCGTTGCGCGCCGCGATGGCCTGCCAATCGTCTGGCCCGAGCAGACCCACGCTGAGCCCACAGACCGCCGCGTGATCGCCGGCAAGCTGGCTGCGCATCGCACGGCCGCCGAGTGCATCGACTTCGACCTGCCCGCCGAAAGCGTGTTCGGCCGTCGCCGGCCGCTGGTGGACAACACCATGCGCCGCGTGGCAAAGGGCCTGTGGCGCCATGTGCTCACCAGTGCCAGCCCGTTCATCGTCGGCGCCCAGGCACCGTATCTCAATGAGCACGCGAACGCCAGCAACCAGCGCACCATGCCCGCCGACGAGCCCCTGCGCACGATCTGCGCGCAGGTGAAGGGCGGGCACTTCAGCGTCGTGGCGCCCACGCTGGCCCCACTGCGCGGCACGTCCGAGCAGCACCTGGTCGGCCATTCCGTGGATGCTCCCCTATCCACCGTGGCGGCCAGCGGCACACACCACGCCCTGGTGGGCGCCAACCTGGTCACCATCGGCTATGGCGAGCGTGAGGGCCAGCAGCCGCGCGTGCAGGACATCGCGGCGCCGCTGGGCACCGTGGTGGCTGGCGGCATCAAGAGCGCCGTGGCCATGGCCCACATCACCAAGTTCAACACCGGAAGCGTGGGCAGCGCCATGGATGCTCCCCTGCCGACAGTGACGGCCGGCGGCACGCCGAAGCGGCCTAGCACCGGCATCCAGATGGGCATGGTGGCCGCGCACCTGGTGGACATGGGCCACGGCGAAGGGCCTGCCGGCGGCAAGCGCTTCAGCCACGGCATCCGCAGCTTGGAGGTGCCGCTCAACACGGTCACCGCCAGCGGCGCCACCAGTGCGCTGGCTGCCGCGTGCCTGGAGCAAGCCAACGGCGGGTTCTACGACGGCGACGGCCGCAGCGCGGCGGACCCCATGTCCACGGTCACATCCAGCGGCACCCAGCAGCGGCTCATCACGGCCTACATGGTCAAGTACTACAGCGAGGGCGGCCAGGACAGCGCCTGCAGCGAGCCCATGCACACCGTGCCCACGAAGGCGCGCATGGGCCTGGTGCAGACCTGCCAAGTGCCGGCCGCAACGCTGGCGCCCGAGCACGCCGAGCGGGCCCGGCTGTGCGCCGAACTGCTGCACAAGCACCTGCCCGAGCACTTCCCCGATCCGGCCGAACTCGTGCTCATGTGGCATGCCGGGCAGTGGTGGGTGCTTGTTGACATCACGCTGCGCATGCTCAAGCCGCGCGAGCTGTTCCGCGCCCAGGGCTTCCCCGAGGGCTACCAATTCGAGCGCGTGCCCGACCCGGCCCTGCTGTTCCGAGGTGGCAAGCAAGCCGCCGACCCGCGTGACGTGCCCCTCATCGACCTGAGCACCACCGCACAGGTCCGCATGTGCGGCAACAGCGTCTGCCCGCCGCTGGCCGAGGCCCTGGCGCGCGCCAACTTCGCCCACGAGGCGCTGATCTATGGAGTCGCCGCTTGACCCCGACCCCATCCCAGACCAGCTCGCTGCTGCAGCGCGCAGGCCACGTCATCAACACCACCGCCAGCAACTGGCGCATCCCCAAGGAAGCCTCATGACAGCAATCCCTGACTTCTCCATCCGCATGCAAGTCGCCGGCATGCGCGGCCTTCTCAGCGAGATCATTGCCGTCGGCGCGCTATCGAAGCACGGCGATACGGACCTCATGGAGCGTGTGCGTGAGGCAGCTGACACGCCGCTGCCAGAGCTGCCCTCGCGCAGCTGCCTGGCCCAGATCGAGGAGCCGGCCGGGGCAGCTCCAGCCGCTGTGGCTGGGCCGGACTGGGCCAAGACGCGCGACTCCCTGGCGACGCTGTTGTTGGGGCTGGCGAGCCATCCCTTTCTGAACTTCGATGTGGCCTGCATCGCCCTGGACTCCGCGACGGAGCCGGGCATGCCTCTGGCCTACATGCGCGGCGCCCCAGCAGCGCCCGCCATGGAAGCGCCTGCGCACCAGTGCTGCAACTCGTGGTTCGCGTCACTGCCCGAAGGCCGCCAGGCTGTGCTGCGGGATGACAAGTGGATGCTCGCCAGCGCAGCCTACGAAGCCGGACGCGAATCCCGCAGCGCCCCGGAAGCGCCTGCAGCCCCGACAGACGACCGCGCTGAATTCGAGAAATGGGCGCGTCAGCAAAGCTGGATCAAGGACTGCCAGCGTTATGACGATGGCCGCTACGGGCATTGGGAAACTGAAAAGGCGTGGGCAACGTGGCAGGCCCGCGCCGCGCTGGCAGCAGCGCCCCAGGCACCTGCTGCGCCCTCGGGGCTGCCGAGCGGCTGGGTGCCCTGCATCCTGACTCACGACGGCCAGCACCCGGAAGAAGTCGCATACGGCCCGCAGATCATGATGGACCGCCTCAAGAAGTGGCTGGGCCGCTATTTCGAGCTGCTGGCCCAGAAGGTTCTCGCCGAGCCCGTCCATGCGGAAATGCTGGCTGCCCTGCAGGCGGTGGCGATGGACGTGGTGCATGTCGGCGCCGGCGAGAACGCAGTCAGCGACTCGTCGCGGGCCAAGGTCGAAGCTGTGCTGGAGAAGATCGGCGCGCCCTGGCCGGGCCCTGCGGCAGCACCTGCTGCGCCCGTGTGCCGAACCTGCAGCGGCCATGGCGCCGTGGGCAACATCCTGACGGCTGAGCCTTGCCCGGGCTGCACGCAAGCACCTGCTGCGCCTGCAGTGGATGCACCAGCACTCGGCGAATGGGTGGCCACGCTCGAAGTGGACAGCGAGGGAGGCCTCGACTACGAGACCGTGCCACCGTGCACGCTGCCGCCCGGCTGCTACCGGCTCTATCGCGCAGCCCAGGCCAAGGAAGGCGGTGAAGCATGAGCACGACCCTTTCGACAGGCCCATGGAGGGCAGAGGTGCACTACATGCGCGGCAAAGAGATCTGGATGCTGGTGCGCCACAACAGCTGCTTTTTCCGCTGCACGGAAACCATGGTCAGGAAAGATGGGGCACCACGCTACTGGCGCTCCAAACCTGCCGCCGAGGCCGCAGCCCAGGCAGCAGCCAAGGGGGAGCACGGCAATGGCTGAGAACGTCGTGGAGCTGGGCGACTACCGATTCACCCACAAGCGCCGCCACCGCTACCCGAAGCCTGAATGCGAGCACAAGAGCGTTGAGCTGGACGACAACGGCGACGTCGTGATGTGCCTCGATTGCGGAAAGCAGGTCAGCGCCTACTACGCGCTGCGCATGCTGACTGAGCACTGGGGAGACGTGCAAAGCCGGATCGCCGCGAAGCAGGCCCGGGCGGATGGCGCCCAGGAGAAGGCCATCCACCTGCTGGCCGCGCGCGAGGTGGAGCGGGCTTGGCGCGACCGCCGGCACGTCCCGGTCTGCCCGCACTGCCGCGAGGGCATCAGCGCAACGGATGGCTTCGGCGGCAGTTCCATCAGCAAGGACATCGACAACGCGCGCCGCGCCCGCCGGGCCGCGCTGCGCATCGCAGCACAGCGCCCCGCAGCGCACAAGGAGAGCTGACACATGGCGAAGCACCACATCCAGATCGGCGAGGCCGTGTCCGATAGCCCGGTGGGCCCCGGCTCCATCACCGACTTCACCGATGCCGGATTTCCACAAGTCAACCATGTAGCTGTGGCCTGGCTGGAATGCGAAGGCGGCACGATCTTCGACCCGTGGGGCGTGCGTGATGCGCACAAGGCACAGCGCGCCCAGGCGCAGCAGAAAGGACCTGCATGAGCCTCATTGCCCTGATTGGATTCGTCATCTGCGTGCTGTTCGTGGCTACGGCTGCCGCAGCATGCGCTTTTCACCTCACTCTGCAGCGCATCGCCAACGCGCTGGAAAAAATCGCGCAGCAGAAAGGACAGTGACATGTCGAAAGTGATTTTTGAAACCGTCTCCGGAGACGGAGGGACCGGCCACTACATATCCGATCACCGCTGCGGCGGCGTGAAGCCGCTCGGTGGCGGGAGATCGACCCATCGCGCAGAACTCAATCCCAAGGATGTGATCGCAGCGCTCGAAATGTCGGCCCATGGGAAAGCTGCTCTCGCTTCATACGTAGAACGCGCCGTGAATCAGCAGAAAAGGGAAAACCTGTGACGAACGCAACACCCACGCCTGAAGAAATTTTCGGCCCCGCAGACAGTGACTGGAACGTCAAACGCGAGCAACTCGAAAAAGCCGCCATTCTTGCAGCCGCCGAGCTCATCGCGCACTCAGGTGCTGCGGGCATACAAGGCCTGGAAGGGTTCGGCGTCTCGCTGAGCATCCGGCTGACCGATGCCACGAACTGATATGGGAGACCCCGTGACCACAGCACCAACACCCTCCGACGTGGAGCGCCTGGCCCGAGGCCTTGAGGAAGGCTTCTGCGGCCACGCTGCATGGCTTCAGCCCGCTGCGGCCGAGCTGCGCCGCCTGCAGGCCGAGAACGAGCGACTGCAGCAGCTCCTGGAGTGCGACACACCCAGGTACTGCAGTAGCGTCCAGCGATGCACAGCGGGCGATGAACACCGAGCAGAGCTGGAGGCGCGCAAGCCGCTGCCGCTGAGCTACCGTTCCGGCGTGATGGCCAGCAGCGTTGACGGTGGCGCCATGGTCAGCCTGCACTTCACCGACATGGCAGAGGCCGAGGCGTGGTTCGTGGAGATCACTGACCAGTACGACGCCGCGCTGGTTGACAAATCACCGAATCTGCAAGAACCGCTGGTTGACAAAACCGCGAAATTGCAAGATCGGCCGGCAGCGATGCCGAGCATCACCGGAGGATCGTCATGACGCGTGACGAACTGATCACTATGGCGCGCCAAGCTGGCTTTCAAACTGGAGTGATCCACGCAGCAGACGGCAGCCCTGCGTTTCAACTGGTGCATGCCATTGGCACTGGCTGCATTGTGGAGCTTGAGCACTTCGCCGACTTGGTGGCGGCTGCCGAGCGCTCAGCCTGCGCCAAGCTCTGCATGGACAAGGCCCACAAGATGGAAAGCGAAGCCGTGGATGCAGAGAAGGAGGGAGACGGCAACACGCGCGATGACAGCCGGGCCACGGCCTGGGTGCTCGCTGTCTGCTCTCAGGAGATCCTGGCCAGAAAGGACAAGCCATGAGCAAGCGAGCCCGCGACAGGGTAGACCGCCGCGACTGGCCGAAGAGGTGGGCTGACAACGCCTCCCCCATCAACTGGCAAGCAATCGGCACCAGCAGTCCGCCACAGGACTACGAGCGCAAGGCAGAGCGAATAGCCAAGCGCACACAGCAACCAGAGCCCGCACCAGCGGGTTCTTTCATTTGAGGGGATGAGGATGACAGCAGTACTTGAACGCCTGCGCCTCGCATCAGCCGTTATCGCCGGCAGCGCAGAGGCGGCCAGCATCGTGCCAACTCGCACCTTCCAGATCTCGCGCGGCCCCCTGGATCTGTTCATCTGGCCCGATGAGGACAGCTTGGACGACTGGGGCAAGCTGGAAGTGCGGAAGCTGAGGCGGGAGGTAGAAGAGCGTTACACGCGCTACCGCAGCTTCGACATCTGCTCGCTGAGAGATTTCTTGAAGAACATGCGGATTCCCTTGACCCATCAGACCCAGGATTCTTTCGAGCGGCTGCATAGGCTTCACTGCGTGGAATTCAGCGGTGTACCGGCATCCATCTACGAGCGCATTCCGCACTGGTTCAACCACGTCATCTCCTGCGGCCAGATCACGCACCCGCTCATTGAGACCGGGTCGGTGATCGATGTCTGATCCACCAAATGCCTGGGAAACCGCCGATCGCGCGTATCAGGCCCACCACTTTCAGTGCCCGCAGTGCATCGCGGCCGGCGTCACGCGGTCTCAGCCGCGCTGCGATGCCGGGGCGGTGCTGTGGGGCACATATCAGCATGAGCGCGACCCGCGCGTGCAGCAGCAGAAAACATTAGGAGTGAAACAACATGAGCCTCACTCTCACGCGAGAAGAAATTGAAGAGTTGACGGGCTACCAGTGGCCGTCCAAGCAGCTCAGCATCCTGCGCCAGCAGGGATTTTTCAGGGCGCGCATCGGCCGTGCTGGCAATGTGCTTCTGGAGCGCACCCATTACACCGCCGTGTGCGCAGGCAGCGCCATCAAGACAGACAGGCCTCAGGTCCGCGTCCCCAAGCTCCGACAAGTCGCATGAAGAAGAAAAGTCACCTCCCGAAGGGCGTACATGCCAAGCATGGCGCCTACTACCTGGTTCGCCAGGTCAACAAGCAGCGGTCCTGGATACGGCTGTCGGCCATAGCCGATGGCCTGCCCGCCCTGTATCGCGCTCTGGCAGATGCTGAGATGCGCGGCGCTGTTGATGACCGCATGCAGGCGATCTGCAGCCAGTGGCTTCAGGAGGTCAGCACGAAGCACGCGAAGAAAACCCAGGCGAATGACATCTACCAGGTGCGGACGATTTCCCAGGCCTTCGCTGAATTCCGGGCCGAGGACGTGCGCACGCCGGATGCAGTGGAGTTCCTGAAGGCTTTCGCGAAGATGCCACGCACATACAACGCATACCGATCGATGCTGCGCGAGCTGATGCGCTTTTCAGAGGAGAAGGGATATCGGGAGTCGGGCGCGAATCCGGTGGACGCAATCCGGACTGCGAGTGTGAAGGCGCGCAATCGCTACATCACTGACAGCGAGCTGCGGCGAATCAAGGTGGCGGCGCTGCGCAGCGGCGGCCAGCGCGCGAAGCAGATCAACCCGGCAGGGCGGATGATCTGCGCCATCCTGGATATGGCCTACCTCACAGGCCAACGCATTGGTGATGTACTGGCCTTGCCATGGGCCAATGTCGGGCGAGACGGCGTGCTGTTCCGGCCATCGAAAGTCGAGGACAGCACAGGCGCGCAGGTGCTGATCGAGTGGACGCCCAGGCTGCGCGAACTGGTTGCGCGGATCAAGGCGGAAAAGAATGTGGGGCTGACATACGTGTTCACCGGGCCTGATGGCGGCGCGTACAGCTACGAGGCTCTGAAGTCGGCGTGGCGCCGCGCGCTGACCCGGGCCGGAGTGAAGGACGCCCACATTCACGACCTGCGGGCCAAGGCGCTGACCGACGTGGATCGCCTCCACGGCGTTACTGCGGCTCAGCGAATGGGCGCTCACTCCACGCAGTCCCAGACAGCCGACTATGTGCGGCACAAGCAGGCAATTCGCTCAAAAGCAACCCGCTGAATGCTCTCAAAAAACCGTCTACAGCGCTTCCGTAAGTCGTTGATCCATTTCAGCGCACAGAACAGCCAAGTGTAGACAAAATGCACGTAAGTGTTTGATTTAGTTCACTTCTATCGCTGCTTTGGGAGCAGAGGGTCGCGAGTTCGAATCCCGCCGCTCCGACCAAATGATTCAAGCCCCTGGTTCGAAAGAGCCAGGGGCTTTTGTCTAACAGAATCCAAGGCGTCCAACGCAGCGCCGCCAGCACGAGCCCTCGCTTCAGGCCAGCAAACCGACCACCGCGACGGTATGGCAGGCGCTGCCGGCAACCACGAACAGGTGCCAGATGCCATGCGAATGGCGCATGCTCGAAAGGCTTCGGTAGAACACCGTTCCTGCCGAATAGAGCAGTCCGCCCGCGAGCAGCCAGGCCAGGGTCTGCGCACCGTGGCGCAAGGCCATCGGCACCGCGCCCCCAAGCTGAGCCAGCCAAGGCTGATGTACAGGGACAGGCGCGGCGGCGAATCGAAACCAAGTGCACGTATCGCACCCTGCAATGCGAACACCCATACACCGGCAAGCAGAGGCCAAGCCCACAAGCCAGAGGGCGCCATCAAGGCAAAGGGCGTGTGGCTGCCGGCAATCAGCAGGTAGATGCAGGCGTGGTCGACGCGCTGCCAAAAACGCTTGCGTGCCCCGGTGCAGCCATGAAAGAGGGCCGAGGCACCGAACAGCGCCGCCAGAGAGAGGCCAAACACCACAGAGCCCGCAATCTTGCGCGCATCGCCGCCGGCCACCGTTTCGCAGATGAGGCCCACACTGGCCACCACGCCCACGAGCAGGGCTGCCAGATGACTCCAGGTATTGAACCGCTCGCCGGGCTGGCACCAAACGCTCGTGCCGCTCGGCAAGCCTGCCTGCAAGTCTGGCATGAAGCCTCCTGTCGCATGACCAAGGAACGCCGGACGCCGTGCCCGGCTCCGCCACCTTACGACTCAGACGTGACAGGGCAATGATTGCAACTCACACGCTGCAGCGCCGTCCGCCGGATACCCCACGACGTGCCGCGTCAAATTGCAACACCAGGCCTTGAAACCATCCCCAAACCATCCATATGGATGGCATAAGGATGTTCCATGGCCGCAAACACAACCACCTCCAACCCTCGCGTGAGCGAATCCGAGAAGCTCACCATCAATCTGGGCTATGTCGACCTGGGCCAGATCGACCTGCTGGTCGCCGAAGGCTTCTACGCCAACCGCAGCGATTTCATCCGCACAGCGATACGCAATCACTTGCGCAGCCATGCGGACGCGGTGCAACAGGTCGTCGCCCGCAAGATGCTGGTCCTTGGGATGCAGCATTTCTCCCAGGCCGATCTCATGCGGGTGCAGGCTGCCGGGGAAAAGCTGCAGATCCGCGTGTTGGGCCTGGCCAGCATCGCGCAGGACGTGCCTGCGCAGCTTGCCGCCGAAACCATCGAATCCATCACGGTGCTGGGAGCGCTCCAGGCCAGCCCCGCCGTTCGTGCCGCTCTGGCCGGCCGCATTACCTGAGAACCATTCCATGAAACAGCTTTTTCAAGACATGCTGGGCGAGGCGACACGCCTGACGCGCACCGGCCATCTGCTGGAAGCCACCGAGCTGATTCAGCGCACGCTGCGAGGTCACAGCGCGCCCACACCCCACGACAAGCCAGCCGCAACCAGTCATCGGGATGCAGGCTGGATCGTCGATGCCGAAGCCCGCTTCATCGACGATGCTCCCGAACTCGCCGTGCCTGCGGGCTCATCGCAGGCAGGCACCTCCAGCGACGAGCAATGGCTGCTCGGCAGCTACTCTCACGGAGGCCGGCAGCTGGCCTATCGTCTGTACGTGCCGCCAGGCAGTGCCCTCGAAGCGGGACCTCGCCCGCTCATCCTCATGCTGCACGGCTGCACCCAAGGGCCGCAAGACTTCGCCGCCGGCACGCGCATGAATGACCAGGCGCGCAGCGCTGGCGTACTGGTGCTCTATCCCGAACAAACACAGCATGCAAACTCGCAAAAGTGCTGGAACTGGTTCAAGGCCCAGCACCAGCAACGGGGCCGGGGCGAGCCCGCACTGCTGGCAGGCCTCACGCGCCAGGTGATGGCCGACCATGGCGCGGACGCATCGCGGGTCTATGTCGCCGGACTTTCGGCCGGAGGTGCAATGGCGGACATATTGGGACGCACCTATCCCGAGCTGTTCGCCGCCGTGGGCGTGCATTCGGGCCTGGCCGCCGGTGCCGCGTCCAATCTGCCCTCAGCCCTCGAGGCGATGCGAAGAGGCGCAGCATCTGGCTCGGCCAGCGGCCCCAGCGTGTGTCCAGTGATCGTGTTTCATGGTGACGCGGACACCACGGTACATCACGACAACGGCGCGGCCGTCGTGCATGCTGCACGCAGCGCTCAAAGCCCCACAGGCGCACCTCGCGTCAGCCAGGGCCATGCACCGAACCGCCAACGGTTCACCCGCTCTGCCTATATCGCAGCCGATGGCAGTACCGCCATCGAGCACTGGCAGCTGCATGGCGCAGGCCACGCCTGGTCCGGCGGCAGCGCTGCGGGCAGCTACACCGCGCCGGGAGGAATCGACGCCAGCGCCGAGATGCTGCGCTTTTTCCTTTCGCACCAGCGTGCGCGCAACTGCTGATTCGGCGCCGCTGCTCGCATTCGCCAACCACATGATTTCAAAGGCTCACAAGGGTTAGGAATGGTTGAGCATGGGCCTATTACTCCGGAAGAGCAGGCTCAGCAATAAATGGGCTGGCCAGGACAGCAAAAGGGCCCCCAGGGCCCTTTTTTGCCTGCATGGAGTCAAGCTGCCTCGAAAGGCATGGGAAATCACCGCGAGGCACAAGAGACAAGGCAGCCATATGAAATTCACGATGGGTCGAAAGCTCTGCCAGATGAGATAAGCACAGCCCTGACCATTTCGGAAGCTGGAATACAGGAGCCTTGTCCATGCTGGAGACCTTGATAAATCCGGGCTACGCCTGCGAAGGATATGCAGTGAAAGCCAGGCAGGACGTACAGGATCTTCTTGTAAGCCTGGCCTGCAGGCCTGCATGGCAGCAGATGCTGCGCAGTAATACGCGGTGGACGCACTGCCAGCGCCAGCGGCATGGTCCGCGAGAGATACCTTTACCGCGCTCTTCCACACGTCCACCTCGATCTGGGAGACCTTCGGGCAAGACAGCGCTCAGTCGCACTTTCCCGGACAGCTGCCGGCCGATCGAACCCACACGGGGACCCACAAAAGAAAAGGCCCGCGACTGCGGGCCCTTGATCAGATTCAGATCTCGAAAGCGGTTCGGTCCGCTGCGTCCTTGATCCAGCCGGGAGGCTTGCCCCGGCCGGTCCATGTTGCGCCAGTGGACGGATCACGGTACTTGGCCACACCTGTGCCAGCAGGAGACTTGCGCTTACCGGTAGCAAACACGTCTTCCTGGGTCAACTGGAACTGCTGGACCAGTTCACGGACCTTGGCGATGGCACCGCCTTTTTCGGCTTTGAGGACCTCGGCAATGCGAGCCTCGATCTCGGCCTTTTGCTGAAGGAGAGTCTTGTAATCAGATGTCATGGCTTTTTCTTTGGATGCATGCTAGCAAAAACGCATTCTATTCAAAAAATGCTCCGCACCCCAAAGCACAAGCTTTCCACCGCCGTGTGCTGGGACAGAGAAGCCCTTCCGCTTGGCACCCCACAGCCGTGGAGCGAGGCTCCGTGGCCGACGCGGCGGCTGCCCAGATCAATCGCTGCCGCACCTCTGCACACTTGCGCACACCTCTTCGCGCCAAGGAGTCAGCCCCTTGGGCTGCAATGACTTGCCCTCGGCTGCCGCGATGTGGAATGTGGAGATAGTTGCCCCGACACGTCAAAAGAAACGGTGCTCTCCCCTGCGGCGAGCGATGGCAAAAGCAAGAACGATTCACCACCCAAACAGGAGCGGCGGATTGATGAGAAGCAACGCAAATAGATCGGGACGCTTGACCCATCGCTCTTGGCATGGCGCAGGCCTCGAACGATGCAGCCCCCTCCGAAACCCTGTGGACTGTCTGGCAGCGTCCTTCATGCGCCGGCGCGACCTGAGCTTTCACACGCCCGTCGCCCTGGCTGGCAACCCGACCGCAGATCGGCGTATGCGACTTTGGGAAATGGCAGCAGCCTCTGTGGAACCCGTTCCTACAGCCCTCCAGAATGCGCCAAGCCAGACTGGGACCTTTCCAATCAAGAAGGAATTCCCATGAATCCCAACATCCTCCAGCGCCGCACCTCTCTCGCCATCGTGATGGCCGCCGCACTTTTGGGCGCATGTGCCCAGTCCCAGCCCTCGCCCAACGCGCCGGTCACCGCCGTCATGGGCACGGTCGATCTGAGAGAGCCCATGCCGCTCCCGTCCGATGCCGTGCTGGTTGTGGAGCTGCAGGACACCTCTCGCGCCGATGCCGCCGCCCCCGTGATATCTCAGCAATCCGTGCGGCTTGAAGGCCTCAAGCCCCCGTTCAGCTACAAGCTGCCCGTGGAGCCCAATCGTCTCAATCCTGCGGCGCAATATACGGTGACCTCACGCATCACCCAGGGCAACCAGCTCATCTTCACCAATGACACCGTCCACCCGGTCCTGACCCGTGGAGCAGGCCCGAAGGCCGATATGGTGCTGGTGCGGGTTGCCCCCTGACCTTCCCTAAAAAGACAAAGCCCGCAGGACATTCCGGCGGGCTTTGTCGCGCAGAGGGCACCAGGCGGCCATCAAGGCATGCCGTTGGCACCATGCGTGCGAAAGCCTGGGCGCTCGCAAAGCCGCTCATAGTACGCACGGACTGCGGGCAAGTCAGGGCGCTCCATCGGCGCAGACAGCCAGCGGTGGGCAGACAGGCCCAGCACGATGTCGGCAAGGGTGAGTTGCGCGCCTGCAGCAAAGGCGCCTGTGCGCGACAGTTGCTCCTCCAGTATGCGCATGTGGCGATGCCAGTTCGCCATGCTGCTGGCCAGCAGTGCAGGATCCTGATGCTCCGGACTGTTTCTCACCAATCCCATGAAGGCATAGCGCCAGGAGTTGTTCAGTTCGGTCGCCTGCCAGTCCATCCATTGCTCGACGCGTGCGCGCTCTGCGGGTGCTGCAGGCAGCAGGTCATGCCGAGCCTGGCGCGCGGCAAGATAGCGGCAGATGGTGTTGGACTCCCACAGCACCAGCGCCCCATCAAGCAGCACGGGAACCATGGCATTCGGGTTGAGTGCAAGAAATCCCGGCTCCTGCGTTGACCGATGGCCCGAACCCCACTCTTCCTGTTCGAACGAGACTCCCAGCTCCACGCAAAGCCACAGCACCTTGCGCACATTGATGGACGATGACTTTCCCAGAATCCTGATCATTCGCAGCCTTCTTCGGTTTCGGTGATTTGCAATCCTGCATTGTCCCGTCCAATCCGATGAGGAATGCGGTCAGATTCCCACTGCTGCCGCATGATGCAGACATGCCTCTGGAACAGCCGTCATCCCGCCGAAACCACTCTGGCCCTTCTCCGACCGACACAGACCTGTGGACTGCATACATCGATGCAAGCGCACTGCCCAACCCGGGTCGCATGGCCTTGGGAGCCGTCATCACGGCGCCCGACGGAACACGGCAGCTTCTGTCCCAGGTCTGCCCCGACCAAGGCTGCAACAACGAAGCCGAGCTGCGGGCCTTGATGGCTGTGCTGCAGACCCTGCTAGGCCTGCAGGCTCGCCGGCTGGCCATCTTCACGGACAGCAGCGTCCTGGTAGAGCAGTTGGCGCCATCGCCCCGCCCCACCAGGCCCATCGTGCGGCTGGCCGACCTTTTCGATCAGGCCCGCGCCATGCTGGCCGAGTTCGAGCATGTGCAACTGCGCTGGATTCCTCGTCACCGCAACACCGAGGCCGACGCGCTGGCCAGAGCGGCCCTTTTGCAGCCGTGACCCCGCGCTTGCCGCACTCAGGCGGACTGCTGCCTGTCCAGCCGCTTGAGGAACACACCAATCTCCTTGACGACCTGGGCATCTCCCTTTTCCTCAGCACAGGCCAACCCCGTGCTCCACGCCTGCCGAGCCCCCGAAGCATCGTCCAGCGCCAGCAATGCCCGGCCCAGAAGCTTCCATGCCACCGAATAGCCGGGATCGAGTTCAGTGGCGCGCTGCAGGTGCGAGTGCGCCACAGCAGGCGCATCGCCATCAAGATACGCCTTGCCCAACGTGCAGCGCATCAAAGCCGAGTCCTTGCCGGACGCCAGGAGGCCCTCGAGCCTTTGCGTCATTTCGTTCATGGTTTCATCCTTTGGTGGCAATGCATGTTCTCGATCCAGCTGAAATTGCGGTCATGCTACAATCTCGCGGTTGTCTGCGCAGACAATGCTGTATCTCACGCCGGCGCGTCGTGCACTACGACGAAAAAAACAACGGTGACAGCCGCAGAGACGTTCTGCCGTAAAACGATGGTCGCGTAAGAGCCATCGTCCACATCACCAGCAAAAAGCCCGCTTTCAAGCGGGCTTTTTGCATTCCCACTGCCTGGCTGGTCTCACGATGGCGTGTGAAAAACAGGATTTACGACTCAGTTGCATGCAACTTCACCCGAGTTAGCTCCGTCAAGCACCTTGTTTCAATTTACACTTGACAACCAGGAAGGACCGGAGGCGCCAGACGCCAGCGCTCTCATTTCAAACTCTTAGCATGTGTCCTTCCTGGATTGATCGCATGGAACGCTCCATTCAGCGCCCCGGCCGCCTCCGCAGCCGGGGCGTTTTTTCTTGACGACGATCGCTCAGGCGCCCTGGGCAACAACCGAAACGGGCACAAAGGCAAGTTTTTTCTCAATTACAGAGAAAAGCACAGGTTTATTTGAGAATGATTCTTGTTTGCGTGTATGATTCAACCCATGCCGCAGCATTCATGGTGTTGCAGCAGTTCAGTTTCATCGTGGGGCGACTCGTCAGGCCAGTTCAGCCTGCAGTCGTTTTTGCCAGCCAGCGGTATGCCGGTTAGCCAGGCTCTTTTTTTAAAGCACGATCATTTCTGGATATTCAATGCACCAGTTGCACTGAGGCAGCGTCCACAGCAGGCGCTTTTTCTTCGCCTCACACTGCCATCGCGCACCGGCCTGCGACTGCACCCCAAATTTCTCTGAACTCCATCGCATCCAGGCAATGCCCTGACTGCAGATTTCCTTCACGCAATGCAACAGGCCCGGCCCGCGCCAAGCGCAAGCCGGGCCTTCCCGTTGCCGGATCAGGAACCGCGACGGCGCAAACGGATGGCCAGCCCGCCCATCATCAGACTCAGCAGAGCCGCAGCCCATTCGCTCAGTGAAGGAATCGCCGCTGGCGTGCCGCCGCCGACCGCCGCAGCAGGCACAACCAGTGCAGAGGGATCTTCCACCCGGCCGTTGGCCACCAGATCGTCATCACCCAGGCCACCATCGCGCAGCACGAAGGAGACGACGCGCCCCTGCAGCGTTGCCGGTATCCGATACCAGTGCTGCGTGGCGTTGTCGCTTGTGCGCCCCCACTTCCAGTACTCGGCACCGCTGGGCAGATCACTGGGATAGGTCAGCTTGACAGTCACGAGCGCACCCGCATCACAGCCATCGGTATTCAGCTTCAGCAGTCCGTGGGGCACCACAGCCCCCGGACGCGGTGTGCCAGGCGCCGCCATGACCTGAGGCGGCTCGGCCAGGCGGCAGTTGATACCGCCGCCGGCGACTTCGCCCGATACCGCCATCTGGCCCGACCCGGTGATGTTGAAGCGGTTGGCCTGGTCCACAGGACCTGCAGCAGCCGCCAGCAACGGATAGCTGGCAGTCACAGGCGCATGGACCCCATCGCTCGCGCTCAATTGCAAGCTGGCCGAACCGGCCACCGATGCCAGATAGACGGCGGAGCGAAATTGCTCCGACACCTGAGCGGGGCTGCCGCGCAACTGTATGCCCGGCTGCGCGGCATCGGCGTCTTCGAGTCCAAGCACCTGCCCGTTGCTGGCAACAATGGACAGCGTCACGACAGGGCTGTCGGCATCTGCCACCTGCACATCGGCCAGATCGGCCGCCTGGCCAACCACCACGGATTGCGCATTGGCGGGCAAGCCACTGAGCGATGGCGCCTGCCCACCGAAATTCAGACCCAGCAAAATCGGATTGTGGTCGCTGGAACGATAGGCCGTCGGCGCATAGAAGCTGGCCTGCTGGTCCAGCGACTTGAACTCGAGGTTGTAGTCCAGGACTTCAGGCTCCTCGGCATTGATGGCCCACTTGACCGCGCGCCCCACGCTCGGCTGCAGGCTGGCACTTACCAGCACATGGTCCAGCGAGCCCCACATTCCATCGAACGCATAGGACAGGCCCTGAGACACCTTGGCGTAGCCGCCATCCTCCAGCGCCTTGATGGGGTCCTCCTTCGAGTACGCATTGAAATCCCCGACCAGCACCACATGCGGGCTGGTCGTGCCTGTGGGCCGGGTTGCCAGCCAGCTGCTCAGTTGCTCGGCCGTCTTCACACGCGCGGCGTTGTTGGCGCCCTGGCCGTCAAGCGCGTCTGCATTGCCCGGGCTGCTGAGCACACTGCCCTTGGATTTGAAGTGATTCACCACCAGCGTGAACTGCTCCGTGCTGCCGCCTACCGCAAAAGTCTGTGCAATCGGTACGCGTGCGCCGCCTACGCCTGGGTTGAAGGCGTCGTAGGTGGTGACGCTGGGTGCCGCTGCGCTGCCCACCGGCGTGACACGATCGCTGCGATAGAGGATGGCCACGGTGATCGCATCCGTGCCAGCACCCGCCACCGTACCTGAAGCCTCGCTGAAAGGCTCCTTGACCACTGCATATACGGCGCCGGCAGGCTTGTCCGCACTCGCGTTCAAGGCGTCGGCCAGATCCTGGATGGCGCTGCCCGGGCCAAAGCCGTTGTTCTGCACCTCCATCAGGCCATACACATCGGCGCCCAGCCCCAGCAGATTGGCCACGATCTTGGCGCGCTGCCTGTCCAGCTCGGCAATGCTGTTGGCACCACGAATGCCCTGCTGATTGCCCAGGGGCGTGCTGAACATCACCTGGGAAGAGCCGCTGGTGGCGCCCGTCAGGTTGAAGAAATTGAGCACGTTGGCCGAGGCAATCTTGAGCGATGCCGCCCCCACAGCCTGCTGCAACTGAGCAGCCGAGGGACGCGCCGCCCCCGAGAACTGCGGCGTCTGCGTAGGCTGTACGCGGTAGCTGGTCAGATATGGCTCGCTGGCAGCTGCATCCGAGAACTGATCGAGCACGCCGGTGACACGGTCCACGCCATCGCCGGCACGCAGCGTGTTGGAGGCCGACAGAGACTGTCCGCCGCGGCCCGGCACAGAGGCGGGATTCTGTGCGCCCGAGCGATCATCCAGAATGATCTGGCTGCGCTGCAATGTCTGCACATAGGCGGCATAGCCCGTCACGCTGGGCGCATTGAGTTCGGTGTACTGCGCCAGCGGCGCGTCGGCAGACAGCGTGACATTGCCGTAGCGGCCCAGTGTGCGGTTGTCGCTCACCACCAGCTTGCCGCCCGCAGTGGCGGACGCGACCTCCACACGCATCCCCTCCAGACGCTCCCACTGCCCCATATCGCTGACAGGCAGCGTGACGCGCACGGACTCCGGCAAGGCGGCCGAGCCACGGACCACGAAGTCCGTGATGGCGCTGAGCTGGGTCTGGTTGCGAAACTCGCTCACCGAGGCGGAGACCTGCACCAGCTTGCCTACCGTGCCCTCATCCACCCCGGGATTCGCATTGCCGTAATAGACGAAGACGCCCTCCGAGGTGGCAGCATCACCATCGGAATCCGCCTCCTCCTCCTGCACGAAGAAGCCACTCAACCCTGGCATATAGGCCGTTACCACGGCGCTCACTGTCACCTTCTGCCCCACCAGGGGAGACTGGTCGCCGGAACCCTGGAGGGCAGAAATTCTGGTGATGGGCGGCTCGCCCCCCGTCGTGAAGCCCAGCGCCGTGCCGGTCCACACATTGCCCGAGGTATCCAACACCGGCTCGCCCACGGGAACCAGGCTGTAGGACGTATTGACCGCCAGCCGCACACCGGCGTTGAGCGTGATGGTCAAGCCACTGAATTTCACCTTCGCCGCATCGCCAGCCTGCAGCATTGCCACCACGGTGCTGCCCTGGCGCAGTTCGAAGCTGCCGCTACCGGGTTTCACCGCCTCATCAAAGCTCAGCTTGATTTCGGGATTCAGCGCCACCCCGGTTGCCGCCGCAGCAGGAATGGTGGCCTGCACAGTGGGTGGCGTGGTATCGGGCAGTGCCAGGGCGATGGAGACATCGTCAACGGCCAGGCCGTGATCGTTGCCCGCATCATTGAGCTCGATCCAACGCAGCCACAACGTGGCGCCTGGCGCCCAGCCCAGACCGCGCAGATCGCCGCCCACATCATTCACCCGTCCGGCCACATTGCCATCCACCGGGGCGGCAGTACCGGTAGCGATCGGCGATTTCCAATTGAAATTCGCACCGGCAGGCAGCCATTCAGGCACATCGGCAAAGGTCGCGCCCATGCCGTACTCCAGCTCCATGGGCTGCTCGGAGGTGTTGCCGCCATTGCGCCATTGCTCGCCACTGAATCGCAGGCTGATGCCATCCACCGCGCCGCCCGTGTCATTGCGCATCGCCAGCGCAATCCAGCCGGCCACGGCACCCTGGGAGGGGCTGCCAAAGTAAGCTCCACCCGATGCCACGCCACCCAATGCACGGTCCGCATCCAGCCCCAGGCTGTAGAAGCTGCCGGCATTGGACGCGCCATTGCCTGCCGCATATGCAGTGATGCCCGCCAGGTTCCTGTTGAAGAGAAACCAGCCCGGCAGGGTGCTGTCATTGGCCCAGGCCAGCCCCGTCCCGGATGCGGCCAGGGTGTCGAAATTCTGCGCATAGGTGCCGGTGAAAGGAACCTGCGCCCATACGCCGGCGGAGGCCGAAAGAAGCAGGCCTGCACCATACAGACGCCAACGATGGCGCTGCAGCGGCGGACTCATCGGATTGGCCGGGTTGAATACAAACGGAATCAGCGTGCGGGCAATGGACATGGATGTGCAATAAAAAAATAATGCGCATCCCCCCGTGGTTGCGCAACTTCCGGTTTATCGCGCATGGACATGACCAGCCTGTGACTCGGCGGATGCTCCCGCGTCCTACGCGCAGACTGGCCGCTCACCCATCTGCCAACCCCGATACGCCATGCATCATTGCACCCAGTTTCTGAATCGTTTCATTGCCGGCCCTGGGGCATTTCCTCCTCCCTCCCTCTCATTCCCCCAGGAAGCCTTCAAAAAGGCACCGGCTCTTTCTTCCCAGGCCAGCGCAAGCCGCTGGCCTTTTTCTTGGGCGCGCCTCGTCGCCACAACCATCCTCGTCACCCGTCTTGAACGCGCCACGTCGCTGGTGGCTTTTCGTGCGTCCGCACACTCCCACACTCTTTTTCTTACTCATAACTTACAAAAAATTCATTCCCGTGATATACACGCGCATCTCCCACTGAAAATCATCATCGCCATGACATCCGACTACAGGGCCCTGCTGCAACAAAAAGCCGATCTTGAGAAAAAGATCGACGCTCTGATCAAGCACGCAAGAACGGATGCGATCACTGAAGCAAAGGCCATGGTGCAGCAATATGGCCTGACGAAAGAGGATGTCTTCCCCTCCGCCAGGATCAAACCTCGCCAGACCGGACAGCGCAGCGTGGGCGAACCCAAATTCCGCAACCCCGAAACCGGCGCAACCTGGACAGGCCGCGGAAAGCCGCCCAAGTGGATAGAAGGCAAGGACCGCGCAAGCCTCGCCATCTGATCGCCAGCCATATTCAGGCGCGATGCCATACCATGTGCTTCCATCACCAGGAGGAAGCACACATGAGCAAACAGAACTCGGACACGCTGTTGGCTGCAGAACTGGCCGACCACTTCATAGAAGTCATTTTGTCGACCAAGCCCGAACTGCTGGTGTCGGGCATCGGCGGAGTGGCAGACCTGCACCACATACAGCATGGGGCCAAGGCCCTGGCACATTTCCGCCTGACGCTGATCCAGGAACTGTCCCAGCAGCCCATGCCCGACATGAACAGCCACTGAGGCGGGCGCGAGGCAACGAACAGGCAAGAAAAAACCGCCACACACTGAGGTCTTCAGTGTGTGGCGGTGTCTTGGATGGTGGAGCTGGCGGGAATTGAACCCGCGTCCGACCCAATATCCACGCGCCTTGTGGCTGGGCTGCGTGAATCCGGTGTGAATTTCCCAATTTCCAAAAACAAGCCGTGGCAACCTATGGCAATCTGCTCGGCGCTGCAGAAATCGCGGGCTTATTGCATCATTTTGTAAGCGCAATTCATCCCAGAATTCAGCATGCTCGCAGCTACCCTCATCTGTCTTGTCGTCGGCATCAGCGACGGCGACACCCTCACTGCCCGCTGCGGCCAGCCGGGCGAGTACCAACAGATCAAAGTTCGCCTGGGCGGGATCGATGCTCCTGAGAGTCGGCAGCCGTTCGGCGCCCGCGCCAAGCAAGCCTTGAGCGACCTCACATACCGCCAGGAAGCCGAGCTGCGCTGCAACAAGATCGACAGGTACAAGCGCCACGTCTGCAGCGTTTGGGTCGCGCCGGCATCGTCGCCCAATGGCCCACGCACGCTTGACGCTGGCCTGGCCATGGTCACGCAGGGCATGGCATGGTGGTATCGCTACTACTCCAGCGAGCAGACGCCGCAAGAGCGCGGACAGTACGAATTCGCGGAGGCAGAGGCCAAGGCCAAGCGCGTGGGGTTGTGGTCCGATCCTGAGCCAGTCGCGCCCTGGGACTGGCGTGCACAGCGTCGCGGCCGCTGATCAACCCTCGAGTTTCAGGGCCTGCAGCTGCTCGGCCGGCAGCAACGCCTCTTCCTCGGGCTTCTCTGCTCCACTGCGCAGCACGCCCAGCGGCGGCAGCTTGATCAGCGCTTCCGCCTGCGCGGCCGTGCCGTGCAGCCATGCATCCCAGTCGCCGGGCTCCAGCATCACCACGCCGCGCTTTTCCTTGCCGGGTCTGTGCATCAGCGCGAGCACCGGGTGGCCGTCCGCCGGCTGGGTGATCATCGTGTAGTTCGGCACGACCTCGCCAGTCGCCGGTTCCACCCACTCCGAATACAGGCCGGCCAGGGCCGCCGGCGTGCCATCCGCGCGCCTGAACGACCACCACACGTTGCGGCTTCCAAGGCCCCAGTACGGCTCCACCCAGGACTCGACGGGGATCAGGCAGCGCTGGCCCGCGCGCCATGCCGGCGCAAACGTCCAGGACTTGGCCAACGTCTCACGGCGCGCGTTGTTCGTGCTCATCGGCTTGCCGTCGACCGTCATGGGCCGCCGCGTCTTCGAGCTGCGCGGAATCATGCCCCACTGCCCA
>NZ_JTKZ01000601.1:0-967 GCF_000799035.1 Delftia sp. ZNC0008 | reverse complement strand
CACGGCGGCCGGCATCTGGTCCAGCCAGGCCCATCCCCAGCAGACCGCACGCAGCGCGCAGCTGCTGGCGCAGGCCGTTGCCGGACTGTGGTGCGCGGGCGTGGACATCGACTGGACTGCCTGCCGGGGCGGGCGGCCAGGGCGGCGCGTGCCGCTGCCGACCTATGCCTTCCAGCGCCGCTCCTTCTGGGTGCAGGCTGCGGGGCAGGGTGGCGATGCACCGAAAGCGGCAGGCACGGCAGGCCCCTCGGCGACCGCGGGTCCGTTCTACGCAGCCGCCTGGCAGCGCAGTCCCTTGCAGTGGGAGGCAGGCACCACCGGCGCAGCCCAGGTGGCCCTGGTGTTTGGCGACGGCAGTGCCACGGCCGAGGCCCTGGTGCACGCATTGCGCGCGCAGGGCACCGATGTGGTCTGCGTGGAAACGGGCGCCGCCCCCGCCTGCCTGGCCCCGGGCCGGCATGCCGTGCGCCCCGGCGAGCGCCGCGATTGCGAGGACTTGCTCGATGCGGTGCAGGCGCAGTTCGGCCCCGTGGGCGCCATCTACCACCTGTGGGCCATGGATGCGGCCGCCCCTGCGCCGCTGGAGCGCGGCTTTCACAGCGTGCTGGCCCTGGCGCAGGCGCTGGAGGCCCGTGCGCACGGTGCTGTAGGCCCGCGCACACGGCGGCTGCTGCTGGTGGCCGCAGGCGGTTCGGAAGATGTGACCGGAGCGGAAGCGCTGAACCCCGAGATGGCCGCCGTCTTTCCGCTGTGCAAGGCGATAGGGCAGGAATGCCCGTCCATCGACTGCCGTTTCGTCGATGTGGTGCAGGCGGGTTCGCCCGCAATGCAGGCCCGGCTGGCGCGCCAGCTGCTGGACGAAGCCTGCGCGCCGCATGGGATGCGCGCGGCCGACACGGCCATCGCCCTGCGCGGTGCCCACCGCTGGCGCAAGACCTACGAGCCCCTGCAATGGCAGGACACGCGG
>NZ_JTKZ01000062.1:0-370 GCF_000799035.1 Delftia sp. ZNC0008 | reverse complement strand
CCGCGTCCTCATCAAGGGCGGCATGGCCAAGTACGGCATCAAGAACCCCATCTTCAAGCCCAGCCCCATCACGCCGCGCTATGACGACTACCTGATCTTCGAGGGCATTTCGGTGGACGAGAGCGGCAGGCAGCACTACCTGGATGTCAACGTGGCCTACCGCCAGGCCTGCCTGAACGCCATCGAATACCTGAAGAAGTTCGGCTACAGCGGCGCCCAGGCGTATTCCATCCTGGGCACGGCGCCCGTGCAGGGCCATATCAGCGGCGTGGTGGACGTGCCCAACTCCTGCGCCACGCTGTGGCTGCCCACGGGCATCTTCGACTTCGACATCAACCCCAACGCCGCAGGGCCCGTCGTCCAGACGCGG
>NZ_JTKZ01000301.1:0-219 GCF_000799035.1 Delftia sp. ZNC0008 | reverse complement strand
CCGCGTCTTCGCGGCGCGCGCCATCGAGGGCATGTGGCGCGAGCTGGGCGGCAAGCTCACAGGCACCGTGCGCGACGGCCGCGTGCCGGCCGGCCTGCAGCCGGCCTTCCAGAGCGAATCGCCCTCGCTGGCCGAGGTGGTGCGGGACATCAACAAATACAGCAACAACGTCATGGCCCAGCAGGTGTTCCTGACCATGGGCATGCAGCGCACACGCGG
>NZ_JTKZ01000646.1:0-521 GCF_000799035.1 Delftia sp. ZNC0008 | reverse complement strand
CCGCGTCCCCCCTGCACGGCGGCGGTCCACAGCGCGGTGCCCACCTGCGGGTCGGGGCCGGCCAGCACGTTGCGCTGGCGCAGCGACAGGCGCTGGCTGTATTCGAGCATCAGCAGTTCCTCGGCCGCGTTGACGCAGGCATGGCTGTCCGAGCCCACGCCCCAGGCGCCGCCGTGGCCCAGCCATTGCGGCATGTCGCAGATGCCATCGCCCAGGTTGGCCTCGGTGGTGGGGCAGATGCCGGCCACGGCGCCGCTGCGCGCGGCGCCCGCGTATTCGCCGGGCGTCATGTGGGTGGCGTGGACCAGGCACCAGCGTGCGTCCACGGGGGCGTGCTCCAGCAGCCATTGCACGGGGCGCTGGCCGCTCCAGGCCAGGCAGTCGTCCACCTCCTGGGTCTGCTCGGCAATGTGGATGTGGAGGGGCGCGCGCGCGTCCAGCGCCGTCAGGCCCTCCACGGCCACGCGCAGGCTGTCGGGCGGCACGGCGCGCAGCGAGTGGGGCGCCAGGCCCAGACGCGG
>NZ_JTKZ01000959.1:0-369 GCF_000799035.1 Delftia sp. ZNC0008 | reverse complement strand
CCGCGTAGCGTGGGGGTCATTCTTCATCGCCGGGCCGCCCCAAGATGAAAAGCAGCCCCCTCGGGGGGCAGCGGACCTTGCGCAGCAAGGGGAGCGTGGGGGTCATTCTTCATTCCACCAGCGCCAGGGCGGCGTCGATGCGCGAATGCGCGCCGCAGCTCTCGCGCCGTGCGGCGGCGGCCGTGGCCATGAGCCAGCAGACATCGAGCTGGTTGCGCAGCGCATGGCCTGCGGCAGGTGCCAGCCTTTCCCGCCATGCCGCAATGCGCTGCACGGCCTGCGCCAGGCCCTGGTCGCTGCGCTGTATGCCCACGCAGTCCTGCATGAGCTGGCGCAACTCCTGCGCGATGGCGGCCGTGTCCTGCTCCT
>NZ_JTKZ01000614.1:0-329 GCF_000799035.1 Delftia sp. ZNC0008 | reverse complement strand
CGCCCGCGCAATTCGCCGAGCCGCTGCGCCGGCATGCCTCGGCCGTGCTGCTGCGCCCCGACCGGCCCCGCTGGCAGGGCTGACGCTCCTGCAGCCGCCGGCCGGGCATTCGGCGTTCATCGCCCTGTTTCGCCCCGGACCGGCATTTTCCAGAAATCCCTTCGCGCGCAGCGGCCCTCGTCCGTGCGCGCCCTGTGGCGTGGGGCCTGATCGACCAAGCGATCACGCCTGATCCGCGCTGCGGGCAAGGAGCCCGTGTATGTCTTTTCCTTCGTCCTTTCCGTCGAGGACAGCCTTCGCACCGTGGGTGCTGGCGGCGCTGGCCGCCT
>NZ_JTKZ01000102.1:0-451 GCF_000799035.1 Delftia sp. ZNC0008 | reverse complement strand
CCGCGTCAGATGCTGGTGGCCTCGGCCATCGATGCCGACAGCGGCCAGCTGCTGATCGGCGTGGTGCCCACCGAGCGCACGGGCATCACCTTGCTGCGCGACTGGGACAACATGGGCCAGCGCCAGACCGACAGCGGCTCAGCCCTGTTCGAGCGCGTGCGCGTGGAGGAGGCCGAGCTGCTGCTGAACCCCGGCCCGCTGTCCACGCCGCATGCCGCGCTGCGCCCGCTGCTGGCCCAGCTCATCCTGGCCCATCTGTTCCTGGGCATTGCCCAGGGCGCGCTGGAGCAGGCGCGCGGCTACACGCTGAACGAGGCGCGGCCCTGGTTCAAGTCCCCGGCCGATGCAGCCGGCGCAGACCCCCACATCCAGGCGCTGTATGGCGAGCTGTGGGCCGCGCTGGAAGGCGCGCGCCTGCTGACCCTGCAGGCCGCGCAGCGCTTTGACGCGG
>NZ_JTKZ01000548.1:0-5938 GCF_000799035.1 Delftia sp. ZNC0008 | reverse complement strand
CCGCCGAAGTCCCCAATTTCCGCGCAGCCCAGCTGGTGTATGCAGACCTGCTGCGCTTCAAGACCGGCCGTGCCGGCGAGGTGCTGGCGGGCACGCCCGTGGCTGCGTCCGCCGCTCCCAGCCATCCGGGCCAGGGCGTGCTGGTGCGGCACAACCTGTCCGTGGGCAGCGTCACACGGCTGGAGGGTCCGGCCAGTCCCGCGCAGGCCCAGCTGCAGGATCTGCAAAACGAACTCAAGCGCCGCCTGCAGGCGGACAGCGGCGCGCCGCCTGCGGGTTCCGTTCCCGGCGAGTTTTTGATGCTGGGCGCATCCGTGCGGCATGCCATTGCCATCGACGCCAGCAAGTCGCGGCTGTACCTGTTCGCCCATGAGGCAGGCGGTCTGCGGCTGCTGGGGGACTTCTATGTCTCCGTGGGCAAGCTGGGCACCGACAAATGGCAGGAAGGCGACCAGCGCACGCCGCTGGGCATCTACTTCGTGGGCCGCCACATCCCCGGGCCCCGTCTGCCGGAGTTCTATGGCAAGGGTGCGCTCACGGTGAACTTTCCCAATGACTGGGACAAGGCCGTGGGCCGCTCGGGCAGCGGCATCTGGCTGCATGGCTCGCCGCCCGACCAGTTCTCGCGGGCGCCCGAGGCCAGCGATGGCTGCCTGGTGCTGGCCAACCCCGATCTCACCTTGCTCATGCAGACCGTGGACCGGCAGACGCCGGTGCTGATCCGCGAAAAGCTGCAATGGGTGGCCCCCAAGGCCCAGGCCCAGCAGAAGGCGGCAGACGCCTTCGTGCGCGTCATCGACGACTGGAAGAGCGCCTGGAACGGTGCGGACCCGCGCAAGCTGGCCGCCCTCTACGCGCCCGACCTGCTGCAGTCGCCGGCCTCGCGCACATCACAGGAGCGGCTGGCCGCCTACCTCAACCGCCCCGGCGTGACGCTGCAGGACCTGTCCATCTATTCCTGGAAGGACGCCAAGGGCGAGATCCGCGTGGTCAACCTGCGCGCCAGCAGCAAGTCCTTTGCCGAGGGCCTGCCGCTGCGCCAGTACTGGCGCAAGACGGGCGGGCGCTGGCAGCTTTTCTCCGAGGACGTGATGGGCTGAGCCCGGCGCAGCTCAGGTGTTCTCGTTGTGGCGGTTGCTGTCGAAGCGGCGCTCCGCATCGAACAGATGCTGTATCAGCACATGCGAGGTCATGTTCACGCCGATGCCGCCAATCATGGCCGGCAGCAGGTACAGCGCCGTGGACAGCTCGGAGACGAAGAGGGTGTTGTCGGACAGCGAAGGCGTCGCCTTGGCCGCCGAGGCCAGGCTTTGCAGCAGGTAGACATCCACCCCCGCCATGGCCACCAGGGCCAGCCCGAACAGCAGCACCGTGGTGCGCGAGATGCTGCGCTTGGCCAGCAGGGCGGCGTAGATGGCGCAGGGAAGAACGACCGAGAAAACCACCAGGCTCCAGAATCTGGCTTCGGTGAAGACGGTGGTGCTGATGCGCAGGGCATTCATCGGTGCGGTCTTTCGGTGCGGTCCTTCGGTACCTGTGGGTTCCTGCGGTTCCCTGTCGGCCGCCCAATATGCCGCGCTTGCGTAAACGCCCGGTGAACCCGGCGCAAACCGGTGGTTGCACATGCAACCAGGCGCACCGGTCGCAGTCTTGTCCGCTTCGGCCCTGCCTGGCCCGATGCCGTCCCTCAGGGGGTCACGACTGCCGCACCAGATAGGCCGGCAGCTGCGCCTCGGGCAGCACGGACAGGACCTTGAGCTGCAGCTGGGCGCGCTTGCGTGCCTGGGCCAGGTAGTCCTGCAGCGCCTGCGCGGCCCGCTCGTACTCACCATCCCACAGGGCGTCGATGACCTGGCGGCAGTTCTCGAGCAGGGGTGGGTTGGGCGACTGCGGGAACATGCGGTCAAAGGTGCTGTGGATCAGCCACGGCATCTGGCACTGCTGCAGCATGCCCACCAGCTTGTGGTTGGGATGCCGTGCCAGCAAGGCGCCGTGCAGGTGCTGCTCCAGCCGCAAAAGCTCCTGCGCTTGCGGTGCGGCGGGGGCGTGCAGGCGGCGGCGCAGGTCTGCGAGCATGTCCCTGTCCAGGCGCGGGCCGCTTTCGCGCAGCGCCGCGGGCGCCAGCAGCGCCAGCAGCTCGAAGTCCTGGTTCACCGCGCGTGCCGTCAACGCCGCCACGCGCCAGGAGGCATAGGTGCTCTTGTCCACCAGTCCCCGGTCCACGAGCCGGCTCAGCACCTCGCGCAGGGCCACGCGGTTCACGTTGAAGTGCTCCATGGCCGCGCTTTCGTCGATCTGGAAGCGCCCGAAGATCATGGCGATGGAGATGGTCTGCTCCAGCTCGTCGTGGATGCGCTCGCTTTCCGAGGGGATGTGGATGGTGGCGTTGCCCTCCTCCAGGCCCAGGGCCCGCGCGTCCAGCGGCAGGCGCTGGGGCTGCACGGCCTGCCCGGGCCGGGCCACCAGGTAGCCGCGTCCGTCGAAGGTGCACAGCAGCCCTTCGGCATGCAGCAGCTCGAAGGCCTTGCGCACGGGTATGCGGCTGGTGCCGAAGACCTTGGCCACCGGCCCCTCCAGCAGCACCAGGCCGGGCTCGATCCGCTGCTCGACGATGGCCCCGCGCAGGCGCTGGCGTATCAGTTCATAGCGCAGCCGGCGTTCGCCGGGATCGCCGGATTCACCGGATTCGCCGGGGCCTGCTTCCTCGTCGCGGGCAAGCTGCGTGGGTGCTGGGGTGGCTCTTGTCATTCCTGCTTCATCTGCATGTACCTGTGCACCGGCCAACGCAAAGGGGGCCGGTATCCGGCAGGACTATAAGGGGCGGGCGCGGCGCAGCAGCGTGGCCCATTGGCGCACCAGGTAGTTGTGCTCGTCCATGACGGTGTTCCAGACGGCGATGTGGCCCAGGCGCTGCTCGTAGGAGCCGCCGTCGCGCACGCTGCCGCGCGGGATCAAGATCTGTCCGTAGGTGCCCCGCAGGTCCTCGGCGGCAGGCAGGCCGGCGTACCAGTAGTCCCATTCGCTGGCGCGCAGGTGCTCGCGGCTGCGCAGCGGGTTGGAGATGTAGTAGCCCTGCCGTGCCATCGCCGCACCGGGCCAGCCGGACTGCCACCAGTTCAGGTAGCGGTAGGCGGCATCCAGCGTGTCGCCCCTGGCCTGGCTGGAGATGCCCAGGCCGCCGTACCAGGCCCGGTAGCCTTCGCGCGGGCAGGCCAGCCGGTAGTCCAGCCCCGCCGAGCGGTAGTGGGCGATGGCCGGCGACCAGTGGCTTTGTATGGCGACGCCGGCATCGATCATCAGCCGCGCCGCATCGGCGTAGTTGCCCCAGAAGCCCCGGAACTGCTCCGATTCCTGCCGCTGCAGCAGCAGGGCCATCATCTGGTCGATCTCCTCCAGTCCCAGGTTGCTGATGTCGCCAAAACGCATGTCGCCGCCGGCCTGCAGGGCCAGGGCCGCATCCAGCGCGCCGATGGCCGCATCCGCCTGCAGGGCCGCACGGCCACGGCAGGCGGGAGACAGCAGCCACGACCAGCTCTCCTCGGTCTGCGCGAACAGCTCCGGCACGGCGGCGGGCAGGTAGACGAAGCTGTCGGCGTTGTGCGTCAGCGGCAGCATGCTGATGCGCGATGCGGGCGTTTCGCCCAGGGTGCCATCGGCCTGCACGTACAGGCGCATGGCCGGGTTGCAGCCCGCGCCCAGGGCCGCCTGCGGCGTGATGCGCCCGGTCTTGGGCAGGGCGTTGACCTCGTCCCAATGCGCCAGCCTGCCGATGTCTATGGGTTGCAGCGCCCCTGTCGGCCACAGGCAGTCCAGGCTGTGGAACCATTGGTCGTAGAGATCGAAGCTGTCCTGGCGCATGACGGCCTGGCGCTGCGCGTCGAAGCCGTCGAGCACCTCGAAGCGGATGCGCAGACCCAGGTCCTGCTCGGCGCGGCGGCGCATGGCCTCGGTCAGCGTCACCGAGGTGCCCAGTACCCGCAGTTCAGGCATGTTCTTGCGCATGGGGTGTTCCTTGTCAATGGAAGGCGGCCGGGCCGGGTGCGGCGCCGGGCTGCGCCCCATTGTCCTGCGCGAAGAAACGCTGGAACGACTGCCAGGAGTCGGCCACCTGCTGCCCGTTGAGCCCCGAGGCGATGAAGACCAGGCGCGAGCGGCCGTCGCCACCGGGCCATTCGGCCAGATGCTCGGGCGCATGCATCAGATGGCCCATGCCGTGCAGCACCGTCGGCTGCCCCTGCGGCCATCCTTCGGCGGCCACGGCCACGAGCCCCTTGAGCCGCAGCACCCGCTCGCCATGGCGGTGCAGCAGCCAGGTCAGCCACAGCGTCAGCGCACACCAGTCCACGGGGCCGTCGAGTTCCAGGCAGAAGGCCTGGATGCTGCCGTGCGGCTCCTGGCCCTTGCGGCTGCGAGGCGTGCCTGCAATGGCGCGTGCCAGCCAATTGCTCTCCTGCACGGGCTGCTCCTGCCAGGCCGGCAGCGCCTGGCGGCTGTTGCCGAGCACGGCCAGCGGATTGAGCCTGGCAAGCTGCGCGCGCAGCGCCTCGGCGTCCTGCGGCCGGGCCAGGTCGGTCTTGCTCAGGTACAGCCGGTCGGCGGCGGCGACCTGGGCCTGCCATTCAGGCCGCTGCGCATGCGTGGCCGCGTGCAGGGCATCGACCACGGTGGCGACATGGGCGGGCCTGAAGACCTGGCGCAATTGCGCATCCCCAATGAGGGTGGCGATCACCGGGCCGGGCGCGGCAAGGCCCGTGGTTTCGATCAGCACGCGCTGGAACGCAGGCAGCTCGCCGCGCTCGCGGCGCTGGTGCAGCCGCCACAGCGCCTCCTTGAGTTCGCCGCGGATGGCGCAGCAGATGCAGCCGTTGTCCAGCAGCACCGTGTCGGCGTCGATGCGGCCCACCAGCAGATGGTCCAGCCCCACGGCGCCGAATTCGTTGATCAGCACGGCGGTCTCGGCAGCGGGAGAGTCCTGCAGCCATTGCCTGAGCAGCGTGGTCTTGCCGCTGCCCAGAGAGCCCGTGAGCACACCCACGGGCAGGCGTGCATCGCCGGTCATGGCGCCTGCTCCGGTTGCGGCCAGGGCATGGCCAGCGGATCCAGCTCGCGGGCCAGCAGCCGCTCGGCCGCAGGCCACAACGCACCGAAGTCGGGCACCAGAACGCTGGCGCCCGTAGGCCCCTGCAGCAGGTAGGACTGGCCGTGGAAGTCGCTGAGCCGCAGCCGCCACAGCGCCAGCAGCCGGTTGGCGCGCGCAATCTGAATCAGCCGCTGGCGGCGCCCGGCCGATCCGGCCGGCGCCTGGCTCCAGTGGCCGGAGCCCTGCAGCAAACCGCACATTCCACACATGACAGAAAACCTTTCGGTTGCGAATGGAGCCGCCTGCGAAACTGGCGCAGCCAAAGAGCAGAGACACCGAGGAAGGGCCTATGCCGGCCGCGCCGCCCCGCACCGAGGGTGTCGCCGGCTGCCCGTACGCCCCCCTCCGAAGAGAGGGGGAAGGCGCGAAGCGACTCAGGGGGTGCTTCTTTTCACGGCATGACATCGCCGGAATTGGGCCCCAGCGTCTGCCCCACATACAGATTGCCGCCGGGGTCGGAGGCCAGCAGCACGGCCGTGGGAGCCACCTCGTCGGCGCGGCCGAAGCGGCCCAGCGGCAGGCTGGCCTCCTTGGCGCGTTTCCAGTCCGCGCTGATGCCGTCGACCAGCGGCGTGGCGATGGGGCCGGGGGCAATGGCATTGACCAGGACATTGTCGGGTGCCACTTCCAGTGCCAGCGACTTGGTGAAGCCGATCACGCCGGCCTTGGCCGCCGCATAGTGGCTCAGCTCCACGCCGCCCTTGATGCCCAGCTGCGAGGCGATGCTGATGATGCGTCCCCAGCGCTGGGCCTGCATGTGCGGCACTGCGCGCCGCGCGCACAGGAAGACGCTGCGCA
>NZ_JTKZ01000656.1:0-308 GCF_000799035.1 Delftia sp. ZNC0008 | reverse complement strand
TGGCCCGCGTGGGCAACTTCAGCCGGCTGCAGCAGGCGCGCGAGCTCAGCATCCAGCAGGACACCGCAGCGCAGCTGGCGCGTGCGCGCCTGGCCGCCACGGCCGAGCATGAGCAACTGGCCCGCCTGATGGGCCTGTGGGGACGGCGCATCGATTTCAAGCTGCCCGACCAGTTGCCCGCCATCCCGCAGGCCGCCACGCAGTTGCGCGCCGGGGACGATGCCGAGGCCACCGCGCTGCGCGAGCGCCTGGACCTGCGCGCCCTGCGCCGCGACCTGGACCATCTGGGCGAGCGCCGGGGCTGGGCG
>NZ_JTKZ01000369.1:0-1009 GCF_000799035.1 Delftia sp. ZNC0008 | reverse complement strand
CCTGGCCACGGACGGCATAGGCAGCGGCTACGACCTGGTCTGGTGCTCGTCCGTGCTGCACTTCGTGCCCGATGCGGCAGCCGTGGTCGCCAAGGTGTTCGACGCGCTGGCGCCCGGCGGCGTCTTCGTCTGCGCCCATGCCGAGGTGGATGAGACGCCCGAAGCCGCCCTGCGCACCCTGCCCTACTACCTGCCCATGCGCCTGCTGGGCCGCAGCGTGACCCGGCGTGGCGAGCTGCAGGCGCTGCTGGCGCAGGCGGGTTTCGAGCGCATCGAACGCATCGAGTCGCGCGAGTTTCCGATGGCACCGCTGGCCGTGCTCATTGCCCGCAAGGCCGCGCCATGAAGGCCGCAGCTCCCCGCCCTGTCTGGCTGCTCCAGGCACTTTTCGGCTGGCTGCACCTGGCGCTCACCGCGCCCAGCGTCTACCTCTGGCTGGGCCTGCCCCTGGTCATGCGCCAGCATGGCTGGTCGGGCACGGCCATCGGCCTGTTCCAGCTGGCGGGCCTGCCCGCGCTGATCAAGTTCGCGCTGGCCGCGCCCGTGGAAGCGCGCAGCGCGAACGGCCGGCCGCGCTACCGCGCCTGGGCGCTGGCCCTGTGCCTGGCTTATGCGGCCGTGCTGCTGGCCCTGGGCTGGCAGCAGTTGCTGGCCGAGCGCCTGTGGCTGTTCGGCCTGGCCTTCGCGGCCGCGCTGGCCGCCACCTGGGCCGACATTCCCGTCAGCGCCCTGGCCATCCGCCTGCTGCCCGCGTCCGAGCGCATGCGCGCCGGGGGCGTGCGCGCAGCGGCGCTGTCGCTGGGCGCCATCGTGGGCGGCGGGATGATGCTGCTCATGCAGGCGAAATGGGGCTGGCACGCGCCCTTCCTCTGCCTGGCCGGCGCGCTGGCCCTGGGCGCCCTGCTGCTGGCCTGGGTGGTGCGCCATGAGCCGGGGGATGCGCCCTCACCCCTGCTGCTGCCTGCGCCCAAAGCTGGACTGGCCGCCATGGTCCGCGGCTATGGCGCGG
>NZ_JTKZ01000206.1:0-427 GCF_000799035.1 Delftia sp. ZNC0008 | reverse complement strand
TTCGTGCTGTGCGACCACCAGCTGGCCCAGGGCGAGAACGGCTTTGCGCTGCTGCAGAACGTGCTGGCGCAATCGCCGCAGGCGGCGGGCGCCCTGCTCAGCGGCGACCCTTCCGCTGCGCTGGAGCAGCAGGCGCAGGAACTGGGCTATCTGCTGCTGCGCAAGCCCGTGGATCCGCTGGCGCTGCGGGCCCTGCTTCAGCGCAGGCTGGCCGTGGCCGGCGCCTGAACCGTATCGGTCGGCGGTACGGAGGGCGGCAGCTCCAGCGCAATGCCCTGCATGCGCGTGATGGCGTCGATGCGGCTGTGCACGCCCAGGCGCTGCAGGGCGCCTGCCACATGCTCCTTGACTGTGTGCGGCGACAGGTGCAGCAACCGGGCAATGCTGGGATTGGGCAGGCCGCGCAGCACCAGGTCCAGCAACGCGG
>NZ_JTKZ01000832.1:0-920 GCF_000799035.1 Delftia sp. ZNC0008 | reverse complement strand
CCGCGTGCATGGCGCTGGGCTGCACCGCGCGAGCAGATCGCGCTGGACACGGCCATCGGTGAGCGCCGCAGCACGCTGCTGGCCGACGGCAGCCGCCTGCACCTGGCACCGGACACGCTGGTGCAGGTGGATTTCACCTTGCTGCGCCGCGTGGTCCGCCTGGCACGCGGCGAGATCTTCATCGACACCGGCAGCGACCCGCGCTCCCTCGCGGGCCGACGCTCCTTCTGGGTGGAAACGCCGCTGGCCCGCTTCGAGGCCCTGGGCACCAGCTTCGGCGTGCGCCACGAAAAACACCCGGACACGGCCACGCGCCTGTACGTCACCGAGGGCCGCGTGGCCATCCATGTCAGGGCACTGGACGGCACTGCGCCAGGCACCCTGGACGCCATCGTCGCCACCTCCGGCGAAACCCATGTGCTGCACGCCGGCCAGCACCGCCCTGTGCGCCTGCCCGACGAAGGCCTGGTGCCCGACGCATGGACCGACGGCGTACTGGTCGCCCGCCGCATGCGCCTGGACGCCTTCGTGACCGAGCTGTCACGCCAGACCGGCATGCCCATGGAATGTGCCGACGACGTGGCTGCCCTGCGTGTTTCAGGCGTATTCCAGCTGGACGGCCCGGATCCGGCGGGTCGTGCGCTGGCCGCCATTGCCCGCACGCTGCCTGTGCGTGTGGAGCGCGGACAAGGTGCAGCCAGCGGTGCCCGCAGCGCCAGGCGCCTGGTCAAAGCCTGATCCGGAATTTTTTTCAGGCAGCCATTACGGGTTTCACACCGCCCGTTCGGCATAGGAGCAAAGACATCGCTTTTTCCTTTGCCGCTTCTCAAGGACTGCCTCCATGCCCAGCCTGCCCAGCACCCGCCGCGCCGCCCATCCACCCTCGTGCACACGCCCCACGGCGCTGGCTGCACAGGCCT
>NZ_JTKZ01000638.1:0-634 GCF_000799035.1 Delftia sp. ZNC0008 | reverse complement strand
TGCACCGCTACACCTACACCGAGGCAGGACAGCTCCAGGGCATCAGCGACCACCAGGACCGGCCCATCGCCAGCTACCGCTACAACAGCCTGGGCCAGCGCGTGGGCAAGACCGTGCACCAGGGCGATGGGCAAACGCACAGCCACTACCTGTGGCAGGACAACCGGCTCGTCGCGGAAATGGATGGCGAAGGCCGCATCACCAGCCAGTACCTGTACCTGAGCGAGGGGACTCGCACCCTGCCCATCGCCAAGCTGGAATCCGCGCACAACCGGGACAACGCCAGCGGCAAGGCGCGCATGCTGCACATCCACAACGACCACCGGGGCAGTCCGCAGGCCATGACGGACGCAGGTCAGCGCGTGGTCTGGCGTGCCCGCCAGACGCCCTGGGGAGCGCCGGCCATGCATCAGGCCGGCCACACAAGCCTGCCCCGGCAGCAGGCCGTGCTCAACCTGCGCCTGCCGGGCCAGTACTTCGACGAGGAAAGCGGACTGCACGACAACTGGCACCGCAGCTACGACCCGGCCAGCGGCCGCTACCTGCAGCCGGACCCGCTGGGCTACCCGGACGGACCCAATGCCTACCTGTATGCCGGCGGCGACCCGCTCAACCGCATCGACCCCACCGGGCT
>NZ_JTKZ01000629.1:0-1023 GCF_000799035.1 Delftia sp. ZNC0008 | reverse complement strand
CCGCGTGCATTGGGAAATACGCGGATGCTTGCATGTCTTGTCTCCTGTCTTGGCTTCTTGTTGGAAGTCACCTGCCGCGCCGCGGCAAGCGGTCGCATCGGTGACTGGATGGGATTCTGTAGAGGCTTGTCCAATATTTCAAAGATTTTTAGGATATCGGCTGGATACTTTTCACATATATGGAACTGCGCCATCTCCGTTACTTCCTGGCCGTGGCCGATACCGGCCACATCACGCGCGCGGCCGAGCTGCTGGGCATGCAGCAGCCGCCGCTGTCGCAGCAGATCCGCGCGCTGGAGGAGGAGCTGGGCATTGCACTGTTCCGGCGCCACCCCAAGGGCGTGGACCTGACCGACGCGGGCCTGGAGCTGCAGGGCGAGGCCACGCGGCTGCTGGCCGACTTCACCGCCATGCGCGACCGCATGCAGGCCTTTGCGCGCGGCGAGCGCGGGCGCATCCATGTGGGCTTCACCAGCTCGGCGGCGGCCCATGCCTTCACGCCCGAGGTGCTGCGCCTGTGCCGTGGCCGCCATCCCGACATTGCGCTGGATGTGAGCGAGAACAATGCCGCCGAGATCACCGAGGCCGTGCAGGCCGGGCGCATGCACTGCGGCTTTCTGCGCGTGCCGGTGGCCCGGCCCGAAGGCCTGGTTTTCGAGACGCTGCTGCAGGAGCCCGCGCTGCTGGCCATTCCCGTGGACCACCGGCTGGCGCGCGATGCATCGCGGCCCGTGGCGCTCAGGCAGCTCGATGGCGAGCGCCTGATCCTTGTGCGGCGCACGGGCGCGCCGGGGCTGTATGCGAACCTGCTGGCGCTGTGCGCCCGGCACAAGGTACAGGTGGAGGTGGCCGCCGAGGTGGAACGCATGATGACCAATGTGAACCTGGTGGCGGCGGGCGTGGGCCTGTCCATCGTGCCGGCCTCGGTGCGCGGCGCCCATCCCGAGGCCGTGGTCTACCGCGCCTTCGAGCCCGCCGTGCGGCTGAGCGCCCCGCTCACCCTGGTGCACCGCGAGGACGCGG
>NZ_JTKZ01000675.1:0-6403 GCF_000799035.1 Delftia sp. ZNC0008 | reverse complement strand
CCGCGTTGATCCTGGGCGACACCTACACCGACGGGGAGATCATGGACTCGGTCTCCTTCCGCGGCCTGCGGCTGCGCACGGACGACCGCATGCTGCCCGAGTCGCAGCGCGGCTTCGCGCCCGTGGTGCGCGGCGTGGCCAATTCCAACGCCCGGGTGGTCATCCGCCAGAACGGCATCAAGCTGCAAGAGACCACGGTGGCACCGGGCGCCTTCGTGATCGATGACCTGTACCCCACCGGCTATGGCGGCGACCTGCAGGTGGATATCGAGGAGGCCGACGGCTCCGTGCGTTCCTTCTCGGTGCCCTATGCGGCCGTTCCTCGTTCGCTGCGCGAGGGCCAGCACCGCTACAGCCTCACAGCAGGCGCGGTGCGCGGCCTGCGTGAGAGCGCTCCGCTCTTCTCGCAGGCAGGCTGGCAGTACGGCCTCTCGAACATGCTCACGGCCTATGGCGGCGCCACGGTCGCCAAGGGCTATTTCTCGCCCACGCTGGGCGCCGTGTTCAATACACCATGGGGTGCCTTTGGCCTGGACCTCACACACGCCAGCACCCGCATCCCCCATGACCGCAGCTACTCAGGACAAAGCCTGAGAGTCACCTACGCCAAGACCTTCCCGGAGTCCGGCACGGGCATCACCCTGGCTGCCTACCGCTATTCCACCAACGGGTTCTTCGGCATCAACGAGGCCATGCGGGCGCGCGACCTGACCCGGCCCGCTGCCAGCGGCGCACCGCCCCTGCTGTCGCGCCCGCGCACGCGCGCCGCAATGACACTGAGCCAGCGCCTGGGCGAGCAAGGCGGCAACCTGAGCATTTCCGCCTCCATGGACAACTACTGGAACCGCGCGGGCCGCCGCGTGGACTACACGCTCAACTACAGCAGCTCGTGGCTGGGCGTTCCCTACAACCTGTCGGCCTCGCGCCAGCGCGATGCCTGGGGCCGCCCCAGCACGCAGCTGTACGCAGGGGTGACGATTCCGCTGGGGGCGGGAAAGCCCAGAGTCATGAGCCGTTTCACACATGACTCGCGCGGCGGCAACCAGTTGCAGGCCAGCACCTACGGGCAGGCCGGCAGCGATCTCTCCTATGGCCTGAATGCCGAATACGGCAGCAGCGGCAACCAGGGATCGCGCCTCAATGCAGGCGCCAATGCCCTCTACCGCCGCCCGTACACGCTGTTCAGTGGCAGCGTGAGCGCGGGCCGGGCCGGCCAGCAACTGTCACTGGGCGCGCGCGGCGCCTTGGTCGCCCATCCCGGAGGGGTCACGCTGTCGCAGCCCCTGGGCGAGACCTTCGCCATCGTGCAGGCCCCGCATGCCGAGGGCGCGCGCCTCACCAATGCGCCCGGTGTACGCATCGATGCACGGGGCTATGCCGTGGTGCCCTACATGACACCCTACGCCATGAACGAGGTGTCGCTGGACCCCAAGGGCATGTCAATGGATGTGGAACTGCAGGAAACCAACCGGCGCGTCGCACCGGTGGCCGGTGCCGCCGCCATGGTGGTGTTCAGGACGGCCTACAGCCGCTCGGCCGTGCTGCGCCTGACGCAGGCGGACACGTCGCCCGTGCCTTTCGGCGCCGTCGTCTCGGACGAGAGCGGCAAGGACCTGGGCATAGTGGGCCAGTCCGGCAAGCTGATGCTGCGCGGCCTGTCGGACCAGGGACAGTTGCACGCCCAGTGGAAGGCCGGCGATGGCACCGCCCATTGCAGCATGGCCTATTCGCTGCCGGCGCGGGAGCGCTCCACCGGCTCCCGTGTGCCAGCCAGCATGGACCTGCACTGCGTGCCGTCCCATCTTGCCGCAGCGCCGTCCCATCAGGCCGCGCTGACACACAGAGCCGAGACCTCGCGCCCCATCGCCATCCGCCAGTCCAGCCTGCCCTTCCAGGCCGAGAAGCACCTTGGCGATTTGCGGCTGAGCCTGCGCATCAGTGTCTTGCGCACCACGGCCGATGCGAAGCAGTACACGGGCCAGGTGCAGCCGCCCTTGGCGCCGGACGGCCAGGCAGACAACAGCCCTGGCCTGCGGATCGATCGCAGCCTGGTGGGTGAATTGCGGGACTCGCCGACACAAGCCCAGGCCTCGGTCGGCGTCTGAACCGACGCGGTACATGGCGGTGCCCACCCACTTTCCGGCACGCGGTCCGCCGGTCACCTGCCCTGCGATATTGAAATCCAAGAACCGCCTTTTCTTTCAGCAACGGAGCATTTTCATGACCATTACCCGTGCCATCGCATTGTCCTCAGTACTCTTCATTTTTTCCATAGGCCAGGCATACGCGCAAGCTTTTTGCTCTAACGATGGAGTCGGCAATTCCATCAACGATGGCAAAAATCACTATGTCCTCCTGCCCAGTAGAACGCTGGAGGTCCCACTGCCGTTTGATATTGAATCTCGTGCAATCGGCAGTGTAGTGGGCCGCGTCGCCTTTCTCCCTTATATCATCAACAAGAAATATACTGGAATGAAAGGGGGTGCAATGTTCTGTGCAAAATACCAAACCTCTGGCTGGTATGGCGTGGGCACCTTTCACCAGAAGCACCGGGCTTATGAGAGCTCCATTCCCGGCATAGGACTGCGCATAGATTTCAGAAAAATGCCTGTTCCGACCGACCCAAGCAATGCAATACAGAGCTACTTTCCCATCCAGGAACTGTCCGATGCTCCCATCTATATCTATCTGGTGAAGATTGGCCCGATCAAACAGGCAGGACCCCTCAAAGGGGTTTTCCTTCAATACAAGGTCGACGACGTGGTCATCGCCCAATACCAGTTTGACCGTGAGGCCACCGCTCCGACCGGTCCGTTCTGCACCGCGAGCCTCAGCGCAGAGAACCCGGCCACGGCCGCCGTCGCCCATTCTTCCGGTCGCCCCGCTGCTGAGGGCAGGCTGCCGGAAATGATCGCCAAAGCTCCATCCTGCCTTGCGGATGAACTGCCAGGCATCAAGCCGGTCATGGGAAGTTCCAGTGTCGCCCAGCTTTCGTTCAACCGCCACTGATCCCAAGCCTGCCTTTGCGAGGGCCTTGGAGCAGGCGCTGCACTCCTCAGAGATGCCATGCGCCTGCACATGCCAGGGCTAACGGCACACGGCACAAGACGCCACGTTGTTCTTTCGAAGTGGCGCCTTGATTCCAGATGGAGAACCAGAATGAATATATACAAGCTTTTCGCATTTTCCATGGGAATCATTTTTTCCACCATTTCCGCATCCCATGCAGCAATCTGCATGCCGGCTGACTCCAATCCGACCACTGATGGAAAGAACCATTACATTGCATCTTACCCCGTGAATCAGGTCCTGAGTTTACCCATCAACATAAACTCCGAACCAAACGGCAAAGTGTTTGCAACAATTCCGATTAAACCAGTAGTCAACAACAAGACTCATTCATCAATAATTGCGCAAGTGGTTTGCTCCGGCGCTAGCAGACCTTCATTTTCAGGAATCGGAGCACCTGATGTCAGAATCTACCCCAGCAATGTCTCCGGAATAGGATTGCGCATATCGATGAAGGGGATTGGAACAATTCCCAACGAACTGCCCATACTGACAAATTCGTATCCCATTCCCGAGGGAGAAAATTTCATCATTACAATAGAATTCATAAAAACAGGACCCATCAGTACTATTTTTGGAGATATCCAACTGGCAGGACCATACATGGAAATGAAAATTGCCGGAGCACTCGCCGCGCAATACGTTTTCTCCGGTGTCACCCTGGTCCCCACCAATCCCACCTGCACGCTGGTGTCGGACAGCATCAGCGTACCGCTGGGCACGCATCCCGACACACGCTTCACGGGTTTGGGTGCGACCACGGACAAGGTGCCCTTCTCCATCGAGCTGAGCTGCTCCGGCGGCGACCCGAACACCCAGATCAAGCCTTTCGTGACGCTGTCGGGCACGACGGACACGCAAGTCCCCTCAGTGCTGGCGCTGACCGGCTCGCAGGTCAGCGGCGTTGGCGTGGAGGTGCTGAGAAATGGCGCGGTCCAGGGCTTTGGCGCAGCCAACGGCTGGCAGGCGGGCACGATTTCGCAGGGCACGGCAAATTTCCAGATCGACCTGGAGGCGCGCTACCGGCAGATCAGGAATACCGTGAGCGGCGGTGGCAGTGCAAATGCCTTGGCGACCTTCACCATCGACTACCAGTAGGCCGGTCGCAGCACGGCCGTAACACGGCGGTATCGGCTTGGGCCGCGAGACAAAAGGGTTAACCCCAGTCCAAAAACGTCGCAACCTCTGCGACATTTCAACCAAGCAAGGTTGCACCATGTCTTCTTCATGGTGCATCTCCATTCGCATTTCCCACCTTTCCATTCCTCACTGACACACCATGTCCACCACCGTAGGCATCAAGGTTGATGACGCCCTGCGCGAGCGCATCCGCATCTCCGCCCAGCAGATCGGGCGCACACCGCACTGGCTGATCAAGCAGGCCGTCGTCCGGTACGTCGATGCCCTGGAGCGCGGCGCAACCACCATCCGGCTTGCAGGCGCAGGCGACAGCCCTGGCGATGTCACGATCGAAGAGGCGCAACCCAACACCAGCCAAGAGGTGCAACCCTTTCTGGAATTCGCCCAATCCATCCTGCCGCAGACGCCGTTGCGCGCTGCCATCACGGCCGCCTGGCACCGGCCCGAGCCCGAGTGCCTGCCCGTGCTGCTGCCGCTGGCACGCGCCCAGGATGCCCAGCAGGCCGACAGGGTGCGCGAGCTGGCGACCCGGCTGGTACAGGGCCTGCGCGATGCGCCGGCCGGCAGCGGCGTGGCGGCGCTGGTGCAGGAGTTTTCCCTGTCCAGCCAGGAAGGCGTGGCGCTGATGTGCCTGGCCGAGGCGCTGCTGCGCATTCCCGACCGCGCCACGCGCGATGCGCTGATCCGCGACAAGATCAGCAAGGGCGACTGGCGTGCCCATGTGGGCCGCTCGCCCTCGCTGTTCGTGAACGCGGCGGCCTGGGGCCTGGTGCTGACGGGCAAGCTCACATCCACCAGCAGCGAGAAGAACCTGTCTTCGGCGCTGACGCGCGTGATCGGCAAGGGCGGCGAGCCCCTGATCCGCCAGGGCGTGCACCGCGCCATGAAGCTGATGGGCGAGCAGTTCGTGACGGGCCAGGACATTGCCGAGGCGCTGGCCAACAGCCGCGCCTATGAAAAGCAGGGCTTTCGCTACAGCTACGACATGCTGGGCGAGGCGGCCGCCACCGATTCCGACGCACAGCGCTACCTGCAGGCCTACGAGCAGGCCATCCACGCGATCGGCGCGGCGTCCAACGGGCGCGGCATCTTCGAGGGGCCGGGCATCTCCATCAAGCTGTCGGCCCTGCACCCGCGCTACAGCCGCGCGCAGTACGAGCGTGTGATGGCCGAGCTGCTGCCGCGCGTGCTGCGGCTGGCCGAGATGGCCAAGCAGTACGACATCGGCATGAACATCGACGCCGAAGAGGCCGACCGGCTGGAGCTGTCGCTGGACCTGCTGGAGGCCTTGTGTGCCGCGCCCTCGCTCAAGGGCTGGAACGGCATAGGCTTCGTGGTGCAGGCCTATCAAAAGCGCTGCCCGCAGGTGCTGGACCACCTGGTGGACCTGGCCCGCCGCAGCCGCCGCCGCCTGATGGTGCGGCTGGTCAAGGGCGCCTATTGGGACAGCGAGATCAAGCGCGCCCAGGAAGGCGGCCAGGCCGGTTACCCCGTCTATACGCGCAAGGTCTATACGGACGTGAGCTACCTGGCCTGCGCGCGCAAGCTTCTGGATGCGCCCGACGCCGTCTACCCCCAGTTCGCCACGCACAACGCGCAGACGCTGGCCAGCATCTACCACATGGCCCAGGCTGTGGGCGGCAGCTACTACAGCGGCCAGTACGAGTTCCAGTGCCTGCACGGCATGGGCGAGCCGCTGTACGCACAGGTGACGGGCCCGGCCTCCGAAGGCAAGCTGGCCCGCCCCTGCCGCATCTATGCGCCCGTGGGCAGCCATGAGACGCTGCTGGCCTATCTGGTGCGCCGCCTGCTGGAAAACGGTGCCAACACCTCGTTCGTGAACCGCATCGGCGACGCCTCCGTGCCGGTCTCCGAGCTGGTGGCCGACCCGGTGGACGAGGTGATGAAGATCGCCCGCGTTGAAGGCCGGCTGGGTGCGCCGCACCCGCGCATTGCACTGCCGGCCGACCTGTTTGCACGGCAGGGCGAGAAAGACGCGCAGGCCCGCGCCAATTCCCAGGGCCTGAATCTGGCGCACGAGCAGCAGCTGGCCTCATTGGCCGCCGCACTGCTGCACAGCACGCGCCAGACTTATCTGGCCGCGCCCGCAGAGGCCGACCTGCCTGCCGACCCGGCGCGTGCCGAGGGCTGGCAGGCCATGCGCAATCCGGCCGAGCTGTCCGACATCACGCGG
>NZ_JTKZ01000732.1:0-7668 GCF_000799035.1 Delftia sp. ZNC0008 | reverse complement strand
GTGGTGCGCCGTCTGCACCCGGTGCGCCATTTGCGGGGGGTGCGCCATTTGCACCCGGTGCGGCATCTGCACCCGTGCCGCGCTTGCGCTTGGCTGGAGCGGCCGCCGGGTTGAAGTTGGCCGGCGTGATGGTGTAGCTGGTGCTCGAATTGACCCGGTATTCACGGAACACCACGCCCACGGTCTGCAGCCATGCGATGGCATCCTGCACCGCACGTTCAGACAGGCAGGTGCGCTTCGCAATCGTTGCAACGCCAGGCCAGCACACGCCGTCATCGTTGGCCTGGTCGGCCAGGGAAATCAGCACAGCCTTCTGCGCTGGGGACATCGCCAGCGGCCAGCAGGCCGCCATGATCATCGTGCTCATTGCTGCCCGCCCTCCTGCGCCAGGCGGGCCTGGTGCTGGCCCCACAGGCCGGCAATCCACGTCACGCCCTTGCTTGTGAACTTGGCCTGCGTGAAGGCGTGGTCGCTGTGCTGGGCATGGCCAGCCTTCACCACGAAACGGCCCGCGTCCAGGTGCTGGGCCAGCGGAGTCAGCCGGCCGCCCAGGTGGTACATCACCTTGTTGTCCAGCAGAAAGGCCCGGAAGCGCTCCTCGTTCGCGCGCAGCAGCTTGCAGACCTGGCGGAAGCCCATGGCGCCGGTCTCGGCCGCCACGAAGCGATCCACGAATTCCGCCTTGGGCGCGGCCAGGGCAAGCGCCTCGGCCGTGCGCAGCTCCGATTCCTTGGCATCTGCCCAGGCGCGCGCGGCGGCCACAGGGTTGGAGAAATCAGGCAGCGCCGGGGCGGCCTGGGCCTCCAGCTCCTGCCAGCGGTCCACCAGGCGCGCAGTGAACTCGGGAGACAGCTGCGCCACCACGACATAGCTGTCGCGCTTGCACAGTTGGTAGACGCTCACGGTCTGGCCGAGATGGTTCCGGACTTCCTGCAACGCAGGGAGTTGGATCACGCCGCGCGCGCCCAGGCGCTCGATGGAGGTCTTCACGTTGTCGTGGCGGGACTCCACCAAAGAAGCGATTTCTTCGCTGCTCATGGTCAGCACGGCGGCGGAAATTGCAGTGATCGCGTTCATTGCCCGGGCCCCCAGAATTTCCGGGCCGGAAATGGGCCTGCCAAATGCTCCCGCAGGTCCATAGCATCAGCGTCATGCAACGCCTTTTCCGCAACCATCAACGTGTAAGTCTTCTCGTGGACCAGCAGGTAAATGCAGTCCCGCTGGCAGGCCGACGAGTTCTGTTTGCGCATGGCCGCACGACGCCTGAAAAGCTCCGCAGTCCCACTGTCAACCCACGTCTTCATGCAGGTGTCCAGAGCCCCATTGGGGCCAGCGATGCCGCGGGCAAACATCACGTCGCCACCTTCAGCCTCGTCCAACCGGGCCTGGACATGCGCCAGCACGCGCTCTGCTTCCTGGGGGGCCAGCCCCTTCAGTGCCTTGATGATTCGATCCGCCGCGTCAATCTCCGCACGGCTCAGTACTTGGGGGGCGTCACGCATGCGGGACTACTCCTGGGGTTGATTCTTGAAAAGGGTGCCCGCCACCTCCCAGGGCAGAATGGAAGTTCCTACACAACCATTCCCAGGAGGGGCGGACATGGAAAACGACATCGAACTGCTCAAACAATCGCTACAGCACAACCTGGATTTGGTGCAGTTGCTTTCGCATCGCGTGGAGATGCTCGAGAGCCAAGTCGAAGAGAACGCCGGACAGCGAATGGCTGTCATGCTTCTCCTCCGGGCCGTGCTCCTGTCTTCAGAGAATCACCAAGAGGTTGCGGCCCTGGCTCAGCGGATCGCGGCACAGCTCCAAGTTCAGCCAAGCATCCTTCTCGATGGGGGCAAGGAGACTTTGGTGCGCGCAAAGACGCACTTGGACTGGATGACTGCGCCCGACCCAGCTCGGGGCTGATTGCACGGACTTCTGGCGAGCGCATCGCTTCAAAGATGGCCATCACGCCAAGGTGCATGCGCGAGGCCTTGACAGCCAACTCGCGTGCCTGCTGCATGGCTCCCAAGTGCCGGCGCCAACTACGCATGCGCTTCTGGTGCGGCAGCGGGCCCGGCCGCTTGGACTTGCGGGGGCTATGCATGGCCTGGCTCCTGGGGGGCCGGCCGATCAAAATCCGACGGCTGACGAAGCCAGTCGTTTTGCAGCTGGATCTTCGGCGGGATGCCGCGACGCTTCCAGTTGTTAACTCGGCGCGAACCATTGAGGGAGCACCAGCCAAGCCGATTGGCTACAGCGGTGCTCCCACCGAGGCGGTTGATGAGGTCGGTGGCGGCAGCGTTCATAACCACCATTAAACACCATGTTGAGAGATACATCAACACAGTGTTGCAACTGCACGTTTAAACGTTTTGTTGAAAAATCACAACATGCATCCTGTCACTCAGCGCATCTATCAGGCCGTAGCCAGCATGACGAGCAAGCCCACCGTAGGGCCAACTGACGTATCGCAATTCCTGGGGCTGGCCAACTCTCAGACTGCAAAAAACTGGGAGAGCCGTGGGCCGTCAAGTGATGGCCTCGTCGCAGCAGCAGAGCGCGGCATCAGCATGAGGTGGATGAAATATGGCGAAGGCTCAATGACAGGCGACTCAGCACCCGGGGATATCACCAACGTTGAACCAGCTCCTGAGTTGAAGAAGTCACGCAGCATCCCTGTCACCGGCAGCGTCCGCGCAGGTCCAGATGGATACCTGGTCCAGGACAACACGCCGGACGGGTGGGTCACTTACTGGACCGGAGATCCTCGCGCGTACGCTCTTCGCATCAAAGGTGACTCCATGCACCCTCGATATCGAGCTGGAGAATTTGTTGTGGTGACCCCCAGCATTGAGGCCCAACCAGGACGAGATGTCGTGGTCAAACTACACGATGGAAACTGTGTTTTAAAACAGTTGAATTGGGTGAGGGGTGATGAGCTTCAGCTCCTCAGCATTAACAACGGCTATGAGCCAATGACAATTGGTCGGCAGGAAATTGATTGCGTGGAACGAGTCGCAGGCAGTGTTGGCCCTGACTCTATGGTTTTTTAGCCTTTACACTATTCCAATTCCAACTGCATCGAGACATCTGAATGAAGCTTGAAACAGCACGTCTGATGCGTGGCAGTGAAACACCGGCCGGTGACGGGGTGAGTGGTGCAATGCGGTGCGTGCTTTCGTTATCCGATGGCAGCATTCGTGGGGCAGTACTGAAGCGCATGGATCGACAACGTGTTCTTGCAGAAGCATTCAGCGCCCTCTTGCTGCGTGGATGGGGCTTGAGCGTCCCTGATCCTTATCTGGTCGATGAGGGGGATGTGATTTCATTTGCGAGCGCGGACGCCACCTACCCAAGCCTCAAGCAGCGCTTGGGCATCGCAGGAATGCCTGAGGGTCCAGCACTGAATGCAGTAGTTCAGGTGGCGATGGGCATCGTCTCCCAGCTCGCGCAGACCCCTACGGCACTGATGGCAGATGAGGCGATCGACAATCGGGACAGGAACCTCGGCAACATTCTTTGGGATGGGCAAGATGTTGCATGGATCGACCATGAGCTCGCACTCGGGCTTGCACAGCACCAACAAGACGTGAACAAGCTCGCGGCGATGGTGGGCACGACGCAGCAAGCCACCTCGATCAAAACTTCAGCCCTAGCAGCGTGGATGGCAGTCAACAGAGACACCCCCACTGCTGCATCCCAGCATTGCGCAGGAACAGAGGCCTTCGCAAGCCTTGTCGCCTCCCGTTTGAATGGCCTGGGTACACGCATCCTGGCTCGCTTTCCTGCCCCACAAGACTTACTATCTGGCGCATGAACGACACCGCATCACTCACCGCCTGGCAGCCCGTCTTTTGGGAGCCCGTCAACGGTACGGGCGAACGGCTGATGGTCGGTGTCGTTCACCAATTCTCGGGGCAATTCGAAGGCAAGAGGATCATCCGCGATGATGTGCTTGACTGCCTGTATGGTCAGCATGCAAGCAACGGCGCTCGGCGTCTCATCGAAACCAGTCTTGACATGATGGCCGCCGCCGCAAATGCAGCGGGTCTTGGTGCGGTTGCGACTCCAATCATGGGGTTGTGCCCTGGCGAAATCCGTGCCACAGAAGCCTCGACAGTTGGCGAGTTGTTGCGAACAGCGGCCCTGCTTTATTCGTCATTGTCGAGCCTAGACAAATTGGACGAGCTAGAGGAGTCAGATGTTGCAGCTCCTGAAGAGGTGAACAAGCGATTTAGTACCGAGGTGCGTGACATTGTTGTCTCTAGAAGGCCTGACCTTGCAGAAGGATTTGGCAAGGGGTGGCCGCTGATTGATGGCGGGCAAACTGTCCGGTTTGGCTACTTTTCGCCAAGGATCGTCGCGCACTTCGGCGTACTGCATCCGGTAAGGCAGAGTTCCTGCGTTAGGGATGCACGCGCTCGGCTGTGGGAGATTTCACGAGCAATGGAGTTGGCATCAATCAGGACTGGCGCATTGATTTGGGCGGTGGCGCGGCTCGACGATGCGACGCTGACACCTCGACAACAGGCTCAGACCAAGACAAACATCGAGGAGATCGAGCAGGAAGCAGGGCCTCATGGCATTCGCTTGCTGCCTGTCCATACTGCTCAAGAAGGTGCTTCCAAGCTCCTAGAGTACGCGTAGAAGTCGCAGCGCAACGATCTCCAGCCCGCCCTGTGCGGGCTTTTTAACATCAAAAAATAAACACCATGTTGCAACACTTTGTTGACAACGAAAAAACACCATGTTTAAATTCATCTCAACGGAAGCATCCACATGCAGAACGTTGGGCACCACGGCATCGACCGGGCTGGCCCCGGTCTTTAACAAGAGAGCTTGAGTACAGATTGGTTGAGGCGGCCGCTGACGGCGCGTAAGAAGTTCAGCGGGAAGCGGGCTGGATCGCTCCAGCCCGCCCCACTCGGTCACAGCATCAGTAGCAGAACGATGTAGCCGATGGCTTGGAGGCACTTGGCCACGTCGATCTTGATGCTCACACGCACAGAAGTCTTCATTTGGATTGCTCCGGTGAAGACCCGTGGCCACGGGTCAAGAACCCGCTTTGCACTTATCACGCGCCCTTGCTGGCGCGGCCAGTTGCTTACCGCGAATAGGCTTCTGGCATCGGCTCTCCTTGATGCTGCCGCTCATATCGCCGAGCGTGCCATGGACGGGCAACCGCCCAGCAGCATCAAGCATCACCTTATGCGGCCTCGCTTGCCGCAGTGGGCGTTGCGAGCGCCCGCCGCAAGTATCTCAGATGGCCGCCTCATCCAATCTGCACTCAGCTCTCGCACTGCACGCCGATGTTGCTTGCCCCACCCGAGGGGCATTCGTCCGGCGCAATGGCGCTCCTGGGCATGGGCCAGGTCAGCGCGCCGCGTCTCCGCGCGGTTGCCAGTCCGTCAAAGCACGGTCCACGGCATAGGGAAGGAACTGCGGGCGGCATGCCCTGTAGAGAGTAGGCGGGAGGCTGTGAAGGGTGCGCGCCAGCGCATTTGGAGCCGACGATGGAACACCGCCCTGGCATTCCGGTGACGCACGCAGTGAGATGACACCACGGAGCAAATAAACGGTGCGGCATGTTGATGCCGTGCAGCTGCTACCAGATGCAGCGGCCCCTGGCTCCGGCCAGGTCCACCAAGAAAGCGCGCACCTTGCCTACCAGGGGCGGCACGTTGAAGCTGGGCAAGGAGCAAGTTCCAGATTGAAGCCGCAGCGCGCTTTCTTGATGGCCAATCGTGACAGGCATTTGCCCGCCTGCAAGCAGTGAAAATCTAGCCACCGTCGATAGAGGGAAGCCGGGGCTTACACGGCATGCCATCATCCTTACCCTGGCCACGGGGTCGCAGAGGCCTCGCAAGCCGCAGCAGGTGGAAGCCCAGCACTTTCTTTACAAGCCGTAAAGCATTTCTTAAGAATCAGCCCTCATACTGCCTTCCACCAGATTCCGCCGAGCCCGGGAGACTTCTCCTCCCTCCCTCTCAAATCCCTTCCCCGGGCACGCCAACACGGCATCGGCATTTTTCTTCCAAGGCCCGCAGCTTCACCGCTCGCGGGCCTTTTCGTCTGAGGACCGGGACGCTCGCAGGGACCCCAAAAAACAAAACCCGCCGAGGCGGGTTCTGGAGTTCAGCAGTTGCCCTTATTGGCTTGGCTAGGCGGGCAACCGTGAGGATGGCTCTTGTACCCGCCACGGTAGCCATCGTCATACACAGCACAGCCGTCGAGAACAAAGGCCGCAACGGCCATGGCGAAAGCGATTTTCATGTGGGAGCCTTGCATAGAGTTGCGGGCAACAGTCTAAGAGCGCCGCTTCTTGGCTCATGTAAACCATTGTTGGCGACTCTGGCCTTGAAGCGCTTGCATCACGCATGCATGTGGCCCCTTACGGGGCCGCCACAGGCACAAGGAAGCTCCGCTCCCACTTTCCTCTCGCGTCCCACGCGGACACCTTGTCCAAGAAATTCATACAGGCAGGGCTTGTCGGACCTACATGACCAACCTGTCTTTGCTCGCAAGCAGAGGCCTCACAAGAAGCTGAAATAGCGTCTGTCCCAAGCCCTGCAAAACCCTGCTGATGGAGGTAAGCATGAGTCAAGTTGTGCCCAGTGAGTCTTTCAATCCAGACCCGGATGCTCGCTATCACAGGAGCCTATTGGAGGCTTTTCCGGTAAGGGGCAGCTACCAGCTCATACAGCTACGAAGCAGGAGATCTCGCAGCCCCTTCCGACGTTTTTCGAAGGCTTTTTCTCGGGCGATTCGCGCGCTTTTTCAATGACTTGAGGAGGATTGTGATGCGGCATATTTTCCTAACATTTTTCTGGTCTGTGGTGACCCTCATCTCTCTCTACGTCGCTGTGTTGGCCGGACCAATGTTCCCGGTCACAAGTTGAACCTCGGTTGACTACCGGGCCTATGGCTGACTCATGGTTCTCCTGGAATTCATAGGCACGCCCTGAAAGGGCACCGGACTTTTTCTTCCTCGCGCCTGCACCGTGCGGGCATTGGCAAGCTCTCAGCAACACTGACGGCTTGTGTTTTTGTGGGGTCCGCCTCGTGCGGCATTGGCCCGCCTTGCAGCAATGCAGGGCGGGCTATTTTTTGGGAATTCATCGTGAGATTCAGATTCAACCGCCTGCGCGGCGAACGCGGCCGCGTCGCATATGAGCCGCAGACCTATGCGGACTGGCGCGAAGAAGAGCGCCTCATCGCCGAGCAGGAGGCCCAGCGCCTGCAGCGGCAAGCAGCCACCACCCCGATCCCGCCCTCTGGCGGGATTGCTGTTTCTGGAGAGCCCAAATGCAACGAGTGATCCCATCCGAGCCCTTCAATCCTGACCCAGATGCGCGCTTTCTCCGCGAGGCCTCGCGCCCCGGCCCTGTTGCCGGGCCGGGCCCGGCCCCCACGCCCGGCGGCTGGCTGCTGCTGTGCTTGGCATTGCTGGTGGCTCTGGTGCTCAGCGCCTGCGCAGATGCCGGCGCGGCCCAGGAGCCGGTGGACGGCGCAGCAGACGTGCAGCGCGCGCACAGCTCCGCCCAGGCCTGCCCGCCAAGTCATGCAGTCGTGTGGACCGGCCCGCAATCCATGGAATGCCTGCGCGAGCTGCCATGACCAAACTCCTCGGCTTTTTCCTCTGGTCGGCCTTCTCGGCCGCCGGTTTTGCTGCTGCGG
>NZ_JTKZ01000115.1:0-14697 GCF_000799035.1 Delftia sp. ZNC0008 | reverse complement strand
CAGACGATGCGCAGCAGCGTGGTCTTGCCGCAGCCCGAAGGGCCGAGCAGGCTGACGAACTCGCCCGCCTCCACGTTCAGGTCAATGCCGCGCAGCACCTGCTGCTCGCGGTAGCGCTTGGCGATATGGTCTATGCGCAGCATGGCGTGGCTCCGGCTTACTTTTTCTCTGCCTTGGCTTCGTAGCGGCGGCTCCACTCGGCCAGGATGCGCTCGCGGTTGGCCGCGGCCCAATCGAAGTCGTTCTTCGCCAGCCGCTTTTCGAGATCGGCAGGAATGAACTCCAGCTTTTCCTGCGCCTCGGGCAAGGCCAGCACGGCGAAGTTGGCGGCGTAGAGCTTGTTGGCCTCGGGCGTGACGGCCCAGTCGGCCAGGGCCTTGGCGGCTTCCTGCTTCTTGCTGGTCTTGAGGATGGCCGTGGCCTCCACATCCCAGCCCAGGCCTTCCCGAGGGAAAACGATGTCGATGGGCGCACCGTCCTTCTTGGTCTTGCTGGCGCGGTACTCGAAGCTCAGGCCCACGGGAAACTCGCCGGCCCCCGCCTGGCGGCAGGGCTTGGAGCCGCTGTGCGTGTACACGCCCATGTTCTGGTGCAGGGCGTCCATGTAGGCCCAGCCCTTGTCCTCGCCCATGATCTGCAGCCAGGCCGCGACCATCAGGTAGCCCGTGCCGCTGGAGGCCGGGTGGGGCATGGTGATCGTGCCCTTGAACTCGGGCCTGACCAGGTCGGCCCAGCTGGCGGGCACCGGCAGCTTGCGCTTGCCGGCCTCCACGGTGTTGAAGCAGATGGCCGAGGACCACAGGTCCATGCCCACCCAGGTCGGCTGGGCGCGCGGATCGCGCATGTTGGCTCGCACCTTGTCCAGGCCCTTGGGCGCGTAGGGCTGGAGCATGCCCTGCTTGTCCAGCAGCATCAGCGAGGTGGCGGCCACGCCCCAGATCACGTCGGCCTGGGGATTGGCCTTTTCGGCCAGCAGGCGGGCCGTGATGATGCCCGTGCTGTCACGCACGAACTTGAGTTCGATCTCGGGATGGGCCTTCTCGAAGCCGCTCTTGTAGGCCTTGATCTGGTCAGCCTCCAGGGCGCTGTAGACCAGCAGCTCGGTCTTGGCCGCATGGGCCAGGGGTGCGAAGGAGGCGACGGTCAGCACCGCAGAGGCAATGGCAAGGCGGCGGCCCAGGGAGGCAAGGGTGTGGCGCATGGCGTGTCAGTTCCGTTGTGGGTTCGTGGACAGGCGGCAGGGTCGCCACCTCTGACACCCACTGTAGAAAGCGCAGGTGAAACGTCCGTGTCACACAACGGAAATTTGGCGAAGCGGGTATTGGCGGATTTGGGTGCCCTCCGCCCCGCGGCGCCCCCGCCCCGCTCCCGCCTTCTTCAGCGGCGCGGCTTTACCCTGCCCGGGCGCTCAGCCTGGGCCGTCTGCGGCTGCAGCGCATCCAGCAGCCGGTCCTGCAGGCGCGCGCGGTGGGCAAGGTTCTGATCCAGCCTGGCGGCCAGCGCGTCGATGTGCTCGCGCATCAACTGCTCGGCGCGCGCCATGTCGCCGGCCGCCAGCGCATCGACGATGGCCTCGTGGTCGGCATTGGAGTGCTGGGCCTCGGTCTGCGACTGGTACAGCGCAGACACCAGGGTGGTGCGCGCCGACAGGTCGGCCATCATGGCCGTGAGAAAGCGGTTGCCCAGTTGCTCGGCCAGGCAGACGTGGAAGTCGGCCAGCAGCACGCTGCGCTGGCCGGCGTTGTCGGCCTCGGCGATGGCGCCGCGCTCCTGGGCCACATGCTCGCGCAGCGTGCGTATGGCCGCCTGCAGCGGCCGGCCCGCGTCGCGCAGCATGCCGGACTCCAGCACGCGGCGCGCGGCATAGGTTTCCTGGGCTTCCTCGAACGAGGGCTCGACCACGTACCAGCCCTGGCGCGAGCGCACCTCGACGAAGCCGCGCGCCTGCAGCTGCATCAGCGCCTCGCGCACCATGGTGCGGCTCACACCGAAGACCTCGGCCAGTTCCTTTTCGCCCAGGCGTTCGCCAGGGCGCAGCTTGCGCTCGACGATGGAGCGCATCACGCGCTCGGCAATCAAGGCCGGCCCGGTGGCCGGCGCATCCTGCGGCTCGGACATGGCGGCCTCCTCAGGCTGCGGCCGGAATGCGGCGCGGGCGCAGCGTGGCCATCACCCAGTACACGCTGCCGCCGATCAGCACGCCGAAGAACCAGCCGTAGGTGCCCCACCAGACCGGCAGCAGGCTGGTGAAGTTGGGCAGGATGGTGGAGAACACGCTGCCGATGCCGGTGGCGATCAGCGCGTTGACGTTCCAGCCGCCCTCGTAGCGGTACTCGCCATGTTCGTCATACAGCGCGGCCACGTTGATGTTGCCCTTGGCCACCAGGTAGTAGTCCACCAGGATGATGCCCAGCAGCGGCCCCATGGTGGCGCCGATGGCGTTCACGAAGTGGGCAGCGCCGCCCTCCCATGGTGCAAAGGGGTAGAGAGCCAGGGCGATCAGTGCGGCGATGTATCCGCCGCGCTTGAAGTCGATGCGCTTGGGAAACACGTTGGAAATATCGAAGGCCGCCGAGACGAAGTTGGCCACCACGTTGATGCCCAGCGTGGCCACGGCAAAGGTGACGGCGGCCAGCAGGGCCAGCACCCAGCTGTCGAACTTGGCCGAGATCTGCTCGGGGTGCAGCAGCACCTCGCCATAGACCTTGAAGGCCGCAATCGTGGTGATGCCGGCCACCAGCGAGAAAGCGATCAGATTCACGGGCAGGCCCCAGAGGTTGCCCTTGGCCACCGCCTCCTTGTTCTTCGCATAGCGCGAGAAATCGCAGAAGTTCAGGTACAGCGCCGCAAAGTAGGTGATCCAGGTCGCGCCCACGGCCATCAGCGCCCAGAAGCTGCCCGGCGCGCCGCTCACCCCCGCATCCTTGGTCTTGTCCAGCAGCACATCCATGGGAATGCCGTGGTCGAAACTGAAGCCGCCGGCCTTCACGCACAGGCCGATGGCCAGCACCAGCATGGCGATCCACACGGCAGGCCCTGCCCAGTCCTGGAATCGCCGCACGGTCTCCATGCCCCTTTGGATGATCAGCAGCTGCAAGGCCCAGATGACCACGTAGCAGATCACCTCCAGACCCGAATGGCCCAGCCAGTGCGTGGTCTGGTGGAAGGACAGCAACGCCTCATTGCGCACCAGCAGCGCCACCATGGCGCCCGAGGCCGCCGCCGTCTGCGCCCCGTACCAGAAGCAGGCCACGATGGCTCGCACCAGGGCAGCCAGATTCGCGCCCCATACCCCGAAGGACGCACGCGCCAGCACCGGATAGGGCACGCCGGTCTTCTCGCCCGCATAGCCCACCAGGTTCATCAAGAAGAAGATGACCAGGGAGCTGATGCCGATGGCGATCAGAAAATTGACGAAGCTGCCGCACAGCAGAAACAGGCTGGCCGCTAGGTAGTAGCCCCAGAGGCTGTGCACGTCCGAAGTCCAGACGTTGAAAATGCTGAAGGCGCCCCAGCGGCGGTCCTTGGTGGGCGCCAGGTCTTCGTTGTAAAGACCCGGCGAGGGATTGCGAATATCCATTGCTGCGCTCCTTGATCACGAGCAATCACTGACACAAGACCAGCCGAGACCCATGAATCAGCTGGCACACAAACTGGCACGCAAACTGGTATGCAAGAAGTGTGCCTTCAGGCGCAGGAGTTGTTTCCAGGGACATACCCGGCCACGCCGGCCCTGCGCATCACGGCGCCATGTTGAAATGGCGCCAGGCATTCCTGACCCCAACACCCCGCCATGTTCGTCACGCAGCTCAAGTCCTTCTTCTGGGTGGCCCGCCTGGGCAGCATCACGCAGGCGGCACGCCAGCTTTCGCTGAGCCAGCCCACCGTGACCACCCAGATCCGCGCACTGGAAGAGCACTATGGCGTGGAGCTGTTCCATCGCCAGGGCGGGCGCCTGTCCATCACCGATGCCGGGCTGCGCCTGCTGCCCCAGGTCGAGCAATTGCTGCTGCAGACCATCCAGCTGGAGTCGGCGCTGCGCCATTCGGGCGATGCCAGCCAGGGCCAGTTGCGCATCGGTGCGACGGCGCCCTACTACGTGCTGGACATCGTCAAGCGCTACCAGCGGCGCTTCGAGCGGGTGGAAGTGGCCATCGTGGGCGGCAACTCGCGCCAGATGGTGCAAGCGCTGGTGGACTACCAGGTGGACCTGGCGACCTCATCGCACCTGGAAGGTGATCCGCGCCTGCTGCGCGTGGAGCTGGGCCAGGACCCGCTGGCCCTGCTGGTGCACCGCAGCCACCGGCTGGCGCAGCGCACCATGGTGCAGGCGTCCGATCTGGTGCAAGACACGCTGATCCTGCGCGAGCGCGGCTCCATGACGCGCCAGCTCACCGAACAGATGCTGGCCGCCGCCGGCCTGGCACCGCGCCACATCATGGAAATCGCCAGCCGCGAAGCCATCCGCGAGGCCGTGATCCGCGACATGGGCATCAGCGTCTTCGCCCGGCATGAAGCCTCGGCCCACCCCGACATCGTCGTCCTGCCCTTCGCAGGCCCCGTGCCGCGCCTGCCCGAGTACCTGTACTGCCTGCGCGAACGCCGCCAGGCCCGGCTGATCGCCGGCTTTCTGGAGGAAGCCGTGCCGGGCGGGATGCTGCCGGACCAGATGTGAACTGGCTCAGGCCAGCTCGGCATCCGCCAGCAGCGGCTGCCTGAGGTCCTTGTCCGACAGCGATAGCTCCACATCGAGCTGCGGCCACTGCACGCCGATGGCCGGGTCGTCCCAGGCAATGCCGCGATCGGCCTGGGGCGCGTAGAAGGCCGTGGCCTTGTAGAGGAAGTCGGCGCTGTCGCTGAGCACCATGAAGCCGTGGGCAAAGCCTGGGGGCACCCACAGCTGGCGGTGGTTGTCTTCCGTCAGCTCGGCGCCCACCCATTGGCCGAAGGTGGACGAGCCCTTGCGGATGTCCACGGCCACATCGAACACGGCGCCGCGCACCACGCGCACCAGCTTGCCCTGGGCATGGGGAGGCAGCTGGTAGTGCAGGCCGCGCAGCACGCCCTTCTTGCTGCGGCTGTGGTTGTCCTGCACGAACTGGTGGTCCGTGCCCGTGGCCTGGTTGAAGGCCTGCTGGTTGAAGCTTTCGAGGAAGAAGCCGCGATCGTCACCAAAGACCTTGGGCTCGATCAGCATCACCTCGGGAATGGCCAGGGGTGTTGCTTTCATGCGTGCACCTTTTCCTTGAGGATCTGCAGCAGGTACTGGCCATAGCCGTTCTTGGCCAGCGCCTGGCCCAGCGTCTCGAGCTGGGCACGGTCTATCCAGCCCTGGCGGAAGGCGATCTCCTCGGGGCATGACACCTTCAGGCCTTGGCGCTGCTGCAGCGTGGCGATGAACTGGCCGGCCTCCAGCAGGCTGTCGTGCGTGCCCGTGTCCAGCCAGGCATAGCCACGGCCCATGAGCTCCACATTGAGCTGGCCCTTGTCCAGGTACAGGCGGTTGAGGTCGGTGATTTCCAGCTCTCCGCGCGCCGAGGGCTTGATGGACTTTGCCAGCTCAACGACCTGGCTGTCGTAGAAATACAGGCCCGTGACCGCGTAGTTGCTCCTGGGCTGCCTGGGCTTTTCCTCCAGGGAAAGAACCCGGCCCTGGGCATCGAACTCGGCCACGCCATAGCGTTCCGGGTCCTGCACATGGTAGGCAAACACCGTGGCGCCTTCGCTGCGCGCGTCAGCGCGTTCGAGCAGGCGGGGGAAATCGTGTCCGTAGTAGATGTTGTCGCCCAGCACCAGGGCGCTGGGGGCGCCGGCCAGGAAGTCTTCGGCGATCAAAAAGGCCTGGGCCAGGCCATCCGGGCTGGGCTGGACTGCATATTCGAGCTTCAGGCCCCATTGCGAACCATCGCCCAGCAATTGCTCGAAGCGCGGCGTGTCCTGCGGGGTGCTGATCACGAGGATCTCGCGGATGCCCGCGAGCATGAGGGCGCTCAGCGGGTAGTAGATCATCGGCTTGTCGTAGACCGGCAGCAGTTGCTTGCTGATGGCCAGCGTGGCCGGGTGCAGGCGGGTGCCGGAGCCGCCCGCGAGGATGATGCCTTTGCGTGTCTGGTTCATGTCCTGGATCCTGGGGTTCTGCCGAAGCGCGCAGCCGCGCTCAGATGATTTCCTGCAGCATGCGGTCCACGCCTGCCTGCCAGTGGGGCAGGCGCAGGCCGAAGGTCTGCTGCAGCCGGTCGGTGTTCAGGCGGGAATTGTGCGGACGCTGCGCCGGGGTGGGAAAGGCGCTGGTAGGCACGGCAGCTATGCGCTGCACCTTCCAGGGCCGGTCGGGCGCGAGTTCGCGGGCGCGGGCGATCACGTGGCTGGCGTAGGCATGCCAGGTGGTCTCGCCACCGGCCACCAGGTGGTACAGGCCCTGGTCGCCGGGTTGGCGCTGCAGCTGGCGAATGGCATGGGCCGTGACGTCGGCGATGAGGTCCGCGCCCGTCGGTGCGCCCCATTGGTCGTCGATCACGCTGAGTGCTTCACGCTCCTGGGCCAGGCGCAGCATGGTCTTGGCGAAGTTGCCGCCGCGCGCCGCATAGACCCAGCTGGTGCGAAAGATCAGGTGGCGGCAGCCCGAAGCCTGGATCAGCTGCTCGCCTTCGAGCTTGCTGCCGCCATAGACGGACAGCGGCGCCGTGGCCTCGGTCTCCGTGCGCGCAGCGCTGCCGCTGCCGTCGAAGACGTAGTCCGTGCTGTAGTGCACCAGCAGCGCGCCGGTCTGCGCCGCCTCGCGGGCCAGCACCTGGGGAGCCAGCGCATTGAGCAGCCGCGCCTGGTCCGGCTCGCTTTCGGCCTTGTCCACGGCCGTGTGGGCGGCGGCATTGACGATGACATCGGGACGCAGAGCGCGCACGGTCCGTGCGAGTTCATCGAGGAGAGAGAGATCGCCGCACAGGCCCTGGCCACCGGCGTCGCCCTGGCGCTCCAGCGCGACCAACTCGCCCAGCGGCGCCAGGCTGCGCTGCAGCTCCCAGCCCACCTGTCCATTGCGGCCCAGCAGCAGCAGCTTCATGCGCCGGCTCCCTCCGTGTACTGGCGGCTGACCCATTCGCGGTAGGCGCCGGACTGCACATCGGCCACCCACTCGGGATTGTCCAGGTACCACTGCACGGTCTTGCGGATGCCGGTCTCGAAGGTCTCCGCGGGCTTCCAGCCCAGTTCGCGCTCGAGCTTGCGCGCGTCGATGGCATAGCGCCGGTCGTGACCGGGGCGGTCCTTCACATAGGTGATCTGGGCAGCGTAGCTGGTGCCATTGGCCTTGGGGCGCAGCTCGTCGAGCAGCGCGCAGACGGTGTTCACGATCTCGACGTTGGGCTTTTCGTTCCAGCCGCCCACGTTGTAGGTCTCGCCCAGCCTGCCGGCCTCCAGCACGCGGCGGATGGCGCTGCAATGGTCGCGCACATAGAGCCAGTCGCGCACCTGCATGCCATCGCCATAGATGGGCAAAGGCTTGCCGGCCAGGGCGTTGACGATCATCAGGGGGATCAGCTTCTCGGGGAAATGCAGCGGGCCGTAGTTGTTGCTGCAGTTGGTGGTCAGCACGGGCAGGCCGTAGGTGTGATGCCAGGCGCGCACCAGGTGGTCGCTGGCGGCCTTGCTGGCCGAGTACGGGCTGTTGGGTTCGTAGTTATGGTCTTCGGTGAAGGCCGGTGCCGCTGGCGCCAAGCTGCCATAGACCTCGTCAGTGGAGACATGCAGGAAGCGGAAGGCCGCCCTGGCCTCGGCATCCAGCGCGCTCCAGTAGCCGCGCACGGCCTCGAGCAGGCGGAAGGTGCCGACCACGTTGGTCTGGATGAAGTCCTCGGGGCCATGGATGGAGCGGTCCACATGGCTTTCGGCCGCAAAGTTGACCACGGCGCGCGGCTGGTGCTCGGCCAGCAGGCGGGCCAGGACTTCGCCATCGCCGATGTCGGCCTGCACGAAGACATGGCGCGCATCGCCCTGCAGGCTCTCCAGGCTCTTGAGGTTGCCCGCGTAGGTGAGCTTGTCCACGTTGAGCACCGGCTCATCGCCGGCAGCCAGCCAGTCCAGCACGAAATTGGCGCCGATGAAGCCGGCGCCGCCTGTGACAACAATCATGGTTCAACCTTGCAAAATTTCATTGTTCTTGGTTCGGGGTTCGGGCAGCAGCCTGCCGTGCTGCCTCCCGCGCGACCTGGGCATTGTCGGCGTTCACCAGTGAAAAAGCCCGCAGGAGGCGGGCTTTTTCCTTCAGGACACGCCTTTTACACACCAGGGCGTATTCACTGGCCCTGCCAGCGGCGCAGCACCAGCGAGGCGTTCGTGCCACCGAAGCCGAAGCTGTTGGACAGCACGGTGTTCAGCTGGGCATCGCGTGTGCGCGTGACCAGGGGCATGTCGTTCAGCGCGGGATCGGGCGTGTCCACGTTGACCGAACCCGCGATGAAGCCCTTGTTCATCATGATCATGCAGTAGATGGCTTCCTGCACGCCGGTGGCGCCCAGCGAGTGGCCGGTCAGCGACTTGGTGGAGGAGAACGGCGGCACCTGGTCGCCGAACAGCGCGCGCATGGCGCGCACTTCCTGCATGTCGCCCACGGGCGTGGAGGTGCCGTGGGTGTTGATGTAGTCCACGCCGCCTTCGAGGCCTTCAAGGGCCTGCTGCATGCAGGCGATGGCGCCGTCGCCCGAGGGCGCGACCATGTCCTCGCCATCGCTGGTGGCGCCAAAGCCCACGACTTCGGCCAGGATGTTCGCACCCCGGGCCTGGGCGTGCTCCAGGCTTTCCAGCACCACCGCGCCGCCGCCACCTGCGATCACGAAACCGTCGCGGTGGGCGTCATAGGCGCGCGAAGCCTTTTCGGGCTGGTCGTTGTACTTGCTGGACATGGCCCCCATGCCGTCGAACAGCAGTGCCATGCCCCAGGACAGCTCTTCGCCGCCGCCGGCAAACATCACGTCCTGCATGCCCCAGGCGATCTGCTGCGCCGCTGCGCCGATGCAGTGCGCCGAGGTGGAGCAGGCCGAGGTGATGGAGTAGTTGATGCCCTTGACCTTGAAGTTGGTCGCCAGGCAGGCGGACACCGTGGAGCTCATGCAGCGCGTGACCTGGTAGGGCCCGACGCGGCGAATGCCTTTTTCGCGCAGCGTGTCGGCCGCCTCGATCTGGTTGGCCGGCGACCCGCCGCCCGAGCCCATGATCAGGCCGGTACGCGGATGGCTGACCTGCTCGGGAGCCAGGCCGGCCTGGGCGATGGCATCTTCCAGCGCGATCTGCGCATAGGCAGCGGCATCGCCCATGAAGCGCAACTGCTTGCGATCGATACGTGCCTCGACGTCGATCTCCGGCACACCGGCCACCTGGCTGCGCATGCCCAGTTCGGTGAACTTCGGCATGGCCTTGATGCCCGTGCGCCCCTCGCGCAGCGAGGTCTCCACGGTATCGAGGTCGTTGCCGATGCACGAGACAATGCCCGCGCCGGTGATGACTACGCGACGTTTGGTCATGCTGCCGTTCCCTGGCCTTCACCCTCGCGCAGGAACAGGCCCACGCGCAGGTCATTGGCGACGTAGATTTCCTTGCCGTCGGCCAGCAGGCGCGCATCGCCGATGGCCATGTTGAGCTTGCGCTTGATCACGCGCTTGATGTCGATTTCGTAGGTCACGAGCTTGACGTCAGGACCCACTTCGCCCGTGAACTTGACTTCGCCGGCGCCCAGCGCACGGCCCCGGCCGGGAAGGCGCAGCCAGGTCAGGTAAAAGCCGATCAGTTGCCACATGGCGTCCAGACCCAGGCAGCCGGGCATGACGGGGTCGCCCCGGAAATGGCAGTCGAAGAACCAGAGATCAGGCTTGATGTCGAGTTCGGCGACGATCTTGCCCAGGCCGTGGGCGCCACCATCCGTGTCGATGTGCGTGATGCGGTCGAACATCAGCATGGGAGGCAGTGGCAGACGCCCGCTGTCTGCGGAAAACAGCTTGCCTTCGCCCGAAGCGATCAGTTGCTCATACGAAAAAGAATCGGCCATTGTCTAACTTGCTCCACGGCGGCACTGACGCCACCTCTATCTCTGAATGGGTGCGGCCCGCAGCGGACCATGCAGCCGCGCATTATCGGGGCTGAACGTTGCCAGACTGCAACAAAACCCCGAGGCCGCATCAAAACTCTGCCACAAAAGCCACGCCGACCCAGGTCGCGGGACTTGGCTACAGCCCCTGAACCGAGGCCCTGCGGCGGCCGATCCAGGCCACCAGCAGCACCGCCGCAGCAGCGGCGCACAGCGGGACCAGACCTGCTGCATTCACCCAGCGCGCAAACGGTGTCAAGGCCTCGCGGCCCTGCACACTGGCCTCAAGCACCGCGCGCTCGTAAGGCACCAGCGCGTGCGTCACCACGCCCCGGTGGTCGATGGCCACCGTGGCGCCGGTATTGGTGGCGCGCAGCATGGGGCGCTCGAACTCCAGCGCCCGCATGCGGCTGATGGCCAGATGCTGGTCGATCGCCACGCTGTCGCCAAACCAGCCGATGTTGCTGAAATTCACCAGCACCGTGGGCGCCGTCGCTGCATTGCCGAAATGTGCACCCAGCTCTTCGCCAAACAAATCCTCGTAGCAGATGTTGGGTGACAGCCGCTCGCCAGCCCAGGCCATGGAAGGCTGGCCCAGCGCGCCGCGGTTGAAGTCGCCCAGCGGTATGTTCATCATCTGCGTGAACCAGCGAAACAGCGGCGGGATGAACTCCCCGAAGGGCACCAGATGGTGCTTGTCGTATTGGTAGTCCTGGATCTGGCCAGGCTGCCAGCCCACGACCGAGTTCGTATAGCCGGCCTCTTCCGAGCCCAGCGGAATGCCCAGCAGCGCCGCCTGCCGGCCTCCCTTCTTCAGATACGGTTCGCGCAGCAGGTCCAGGTATTCCTCGGGCAACTGCTGGGGCAGCAGGGGCACGGCCGTCTCGGGTGCGACCACCAGCTGCGCCGTGGCCGCGCGCAGCTCCCGCCCGTACCAGCCCAGGGCCAGCGGAATGCCGCTGCCGGCCTCGAACTTCTCATCCTGCGGGATATTGCCCTGCAGCATGGCCACGCTCAGCGCTGGCCGTTCGGCCGATGGTGCATTGATGGCGGCATCGCGAAGCCACCACAGCCCGCCCCAGGCCAGAACCAGGGCCGCCACAGTGGCCGCGCACCGTGCAGGCTGAAGGGCTTGTCCGCCCCGCGAACCGGCCGCCAAGGCGGCCAGCCAATATGCCAGCCAGGACGCCACCGCCCCCGTGCCGTAGACGCCGATCCAGCGCGGCAGCACCGACAGGGGCCCTTCGACGTGGGCATAGCCCCCCGCGCCCCAGGGAAAGCCGGTCCACAGCCAGCCACGCGCCAATTCGGCCAGCAGCCAGACGGCGGCGAACAGCAAGGCGCCGCCCGCCGTGCTGGTGGGGCGCAGCTTGTGCCAGCCCCAGGCGGCCACCGCGTAGTAGCTGCCCAGGAAGGCCGCAAGCGCCAGCACGGCGGCAACGGCCAGCGGCGCAGGCAGGCCGCCATAGACATGCATGGAGATGAACAGCCACCAGAAGGTGGCCACCAGCCAGGCGGTGGCATAGAGCATGGCCCGCCCCGCCGCCTGGGCCGGGCGCTGTGCCGTCTGCAGGGCGCGTGCCAGCACGGCCAGCGACAGAATCTGCAGCCACCACAGCGGGCGGCCATAGCCGCCGACCAGGCTCAGCGGCCCGTCGCCCTGGCCGCGCGCCCAGGGCCAGGCCAGCGACAGGGCCTGGGCTGCACCCGCAAGCAGCAGCAGCACGCCCACGGCGAGCCGGCCCATGCGCCGGCCGTCTTGCGAAAAAGCGGAAGAACTGGACAGGGGCATCGGCCAGGTACGGGAGAGATGTCGGTGGGGATAGAAAGGGGCAGCCTCAGCTGCGCAGCAGACTGTCGGCTGCGGGATCGCGCACCACCTTGAACCAGCGCACGGCGCCGCCCTTGGTGTGCAGCACGGTGAATTCCAGGCCGGCCAGATGGATCTGCTCGCCGCGCTTGGGCACATGGCCCATTTCGTGGGCGATCAGGCCTCCGATGGTGTCGAACTCATCTTCGGGATCGCGGGCATGCAGGGCGACCTCGAAGGCTTCGTTCACATGCTCGATGGTGGTGTCGCCCGCCACGCGGTAGCTGTTGTCGGCCAGGGCGAAGATGTCGCCCTCGTCCTCGGGGATGTCGAACTCGTCCTCGATCTCGCCGACGATTTCCTCCAGCACATCCTCGATGGTCACCAGGCCTGCCACGCGGCCGAACTCGTCGATGACCACGGCCAGATGGTTGCGGTTGCCCCGGAACTCGCGCAGCAGATCATTCAGGCCCTTGCTCTCCGGCACGAAGGCGGCGGGGCGCAGCAGGGCGCGGATGTTCAGGTCCGGTGAACGCTGCAGCTTGAGCAGGTCCTTGGCCAGAAGGATGCCGATGATGTTCTCGCGCTCGCCCTGGTAGACCGGGAAACGCGAATGTGCAGTGGTGATGACCTGGTGCAGCAGTTCATCGAACGGAGCGTCGATGTTGACCAGGTCCATGCGAGGGGCTGCGACCATGACGTCGCCGGCCGTCATGTCGGCCATGCGTATCACGCGTTCGAGCATGACGCGGGACTCGGGGCCGATGACCTGGTTGTCCTCGGCGTCGGCCAGGGTCTCGATCAGCTCGTCAGGAGAATCAGGGGCCGGGTGGATGAACTCGGCCACCTTTTGCAGGAAGCTTCGCTTGCTTTCCTTCTCGGAAGAGCGCGCAGGATGGGGGTCGGACACTGTCTTGGAGTGCAGGACGTGCGGTAGTGAAACAAGCCGCAAGGATAGCGGATTGCTCCGTCACCCCTGCATGCGCTGCGCCAATTCCCTTTGCGGCGTTTTGCGCCTATTCGCCGGCCTGGTGGCGGCCATCCTGCACGCCACGGCGGATTTCCTGCACGTCGGCCAGGAAATCCCAGAACTGCTTGGCCTGCTTCTTGAGCTGGTAGTCCACCTCGCCGATGTGCTCGGTCATCAGCGACGCCATGTGCGTGTCGATGCCGGCGGGCGGCAGCTGCAGGTAGGCCTCGGACTCGGAGCCATCGCGCTTGATGGTGGCGCCGGCCTTGCGCGCAATCTTGAGCATGGCCGTGTTCTCCGACAGCGCGTGGATGAACATCATGGACACGCCCTTGGTGCGTGCATGGATCACCGCGCGGTTGAACAGGCGCCCGCCGTAGCCGCGGCCGCGTGCCTGCTTGAGCACGGAAACGCCGAATTCGGCGCAGCTCTTGTGCTCGGGATGCGAGGCAAAGGCCAGATGCGCCATGGCGATCAGCTCGAGCCGGCGGTTGTAGATGCCGAAGATGTCGTCGCGCTCGAAATCAAGCTGCATCGCATAGCGGCGAACCTGCTCGTCGCTGGCGGCATAGCCGAAGCGCAGGTAGCGGTCGCCTTCATCGAGCTTGAGCAAATGCGCCACCACGCGTTCGCGGTGGGACGGGCCCAGCGAACGAATGGGCACCATGGACGCGGAGCGCCCATCGGGACGGTGCGGCTGGCCTGCGCTCGCACGCAACATGTCCCGGCCGGCCTGCCAGGACGCCTTCAACCAGTCTTTGGATGCATTCATGGCTCAAATATAGGTAAAAACCCGAGGTCGAGCAACGAAGATATTGCAATGCAACAAAACCGTAAGGTTTTGGCATGCAAACCAATTTCTCCTCCCTGCAACACCCAACGGCCTGGCGCCTGTCGAGCCCGAAGGCTACAAAGGCACGGCCGTGGTCACCTTGACGCGATCCATCACGAAGCTGGTCTTGCAATCCTGCACGCTGGGATGCTTGAGCAAGGTGTCCATGACGAAGCGCGTGTAGTGCTGCATGTCGGCCACGACCACACGCATCAGATAGTCCATCTCCCCGGTCAGCGACACGCACTCCACCACTTCGGGCCAAGTCTGCACGCTGGCGCGGAACACGTCCATGGGGTTGCGCTTGCTGGTCTCGGTGTACTTCTCCAGGCGCACGTTGAGATAGGCGGTCAGCCCCAGGCCCACGGTCTCCGGCTGGACCAGGGCCACATAGCGGTCGATCACGCCGCTGTCTTCCAGGCGCTTGACCCGGCGCAGCACGGCACTGGGAGACAGGCCGACCTGCTCCCCGATGACGTCATAGGTTTCCCGGCCGTTGGCCTGCAGGCGGCGCAAAATGGCCCGATCCAGTTTGTCGATGGTGTGCGTGGCGCTCATGGCGGTGGACTCGTAAATAAGTACGGATTTCTTCAGGGTTAACCCGAATTAACCAGTTAAATTGCGATAAACAAAAGAATTCCGCAATTTTCATGCATTCCGCATTTTCCCACCAAGGGCAAACGGCAAAAAGCTGAAGCCCCTCCCGCCTACAGTGACAGCACTGATCGCAAGCCCGCAGGCCATGCCTGGGGCGCCCGAAACACTGTCCTGCACAAAAAGGCCGGAGACCCCCATGAAAGCCCCGCTGAACCTGGCCCAGTTCCCCGCCCGCGCACAGACGGCCCGGCGCGCGCAGGACATGGGCGCGTGCGGCCTCAGCGGCAGTCGGCGCTGCCTATACTGCGGGGATCGCCTCCATTTCGCTTCACGCCATGACGCCCCGCCACGACGCCACCCGCGCCATGCCACGCGATGCCCGTGCATCTGCGCCAGTACGTGCACCTACGCGG